>NZ_QUHK01000130.1:0-512 GCF_003479665.1 Blautia sp. AF14-40 | reverse complement strand
TTGATAATCAGACAAAAGCGACGCAGGTATCGCAGTATGAGCTTGTGCTACATAAGGATAGTAACTGGAAGATTGTAGGATAAATGATATAGCGTGCATTTCCTATCAGATTTGCACGCTTTTACAAAACGACAAGAAAACTGTGCAAAAATATTGACTTGTAATGACCGAATGCTATAATATAAATGACAAGTGTACTTGGTATTATTTGAAAGGAGCGTTATATAATGGATAAAGAAAAAATACTATCACAAAACAAAAAAGAGAATCTATATCTTGATGAATACGAAAAACATATTAAACTTCAAGGGAAATCTTTTGGCTTAATGTTTGTTTTATTTATCTGCATTTTAATTCTTTTCATTAAAGCAGTTTGTAAAGAACCTTACTATGACATAATGACAATTATTGGGTCTGTGGCATTTGGCTCTATGGGTTATGAAGCACATATTTCAAAAAATAAATCCAAATTTGTTATTGCTTTATTCTTTCTTCTATTTATGGGGTATTAC
>NZ_QUHK01000013.1:0-87143 GCF_003479665.1 Blautia sp. AF14-40 | reverse complement strand
TCAACACCTTTTTTCGAATTTTCTTATTTTTAGAAAAATACATGCAATTCTGTATTTAAAATATATTATCTGATTTTTTAAGTTGCAGTAAAACAGCCACAAACAATCTCGCTCACTCTCTGTTTGTGGCTGTTTTTTTCAATATATAAATGTCAAGCGGATATTCGCAATGGAACCAGAGGACTTACTTGATTCGGTTAAATCACTTTTGTTGTCCACTCCGAGCAGTCCCATACACTCGTTGCCAGACCGTCGTAGAATTCCGGTTCGTGGCAGACCATAAGAATGGTTCCTTTATATTCCTTCAACGCATTTTTTAACTCATCTTTTGCGTCTACATCGAGGTGGTTGGTCGGCTCATCGAGGACAAGAAGATTGGTTTCGCGATTAATCAGTTTGCAGAGGCGAACTTTTGCCTGTTCTCCTCCTGAGAGCACACGCACCAGGCTTTCAATGTGCTGTGTGGTAAGACCGCATTTGGCAAGCGCTGCGCGGACTTCATACTGGGTATAGGATGGAAATTCTTCCCAGATTTCCTGGATACAGCTGTTGGTGTTTCCTTTTGGCATTTCCTGCTCGAAATATCCGATTTCCAGATAATCTCCAAGCTCCACGTCTCCGCCAAGGGATGGGATCAAACCGAGGATGCTCTTTAAGAGTGTTGTTTTTCCGATTCCGTTGGCACCGGTGAGCACGATCTTTTCGCCACGCTCGATCGCAAAAGTCAACGGTCTGGAGAGCGGTTCTTCATAGCCGATCACAAGTTCTTTTGCAGTCACAACGAAGCGGCCCGAAGTGCGCGCAGTGCGGAAATGAAATTCCGGCTTTGGTTTTTCTTTCGCAAGCTCGATCACATCCATCTTATCCAGCTTCTTCTGCCGTGACATAGCCATGTTTCTGGTTGCCACACGGGCTTTGTTTCGTGCCACGAAATCCTTCAGTTCACTGATCTCCTGCTGCTGGCGGTTATAAGCAGCTTCCTTCTGTGCTTTTTTGACCGCATAAACCTCCTGGAAGTGATCGTAATCACCCACATAACGATTCAGCTCTTTGTTTTCCATATGATAGATCAGATTGACAACACTGTTCAGGAATGGGATATCGTGAGAGATCAGAATGAAGGCATTTTCATACTCTTCAAGGTATCGTTTCAGCCAGGTGATATGTTCCACATCCAGGTAGTTGGTCGGCTCATCTAAAAGAAGGATATCCGGTTTTTCCAGCAGCAGTTTTGCCAGAAGGACCTTCGTTCTCTGTCCGCCGGAAAGCTCAGTGACATCGCGTTCGAGACCGATCTCCTCGAGGCCGAGTGCACGGCCGATCTCTTCGATTCTCGAATCCAGAATGTAGAAATCGTGTGCATCCATCATCTCCTGAATCACACCAAGTTCCTCCATCATCTGATTCAGCTCGTCCTCGGAGGCATCTCCCATGGAATCGCAGATCGTGTTCATCCGCTCTTCCATCTCGTACAGCCAGGAAAAAGCGCTTTTTAACACATCACGGATCGTCATACCTTTTTCCAGAACGGTATGCTGATCCAGATAGCCGACACGGACATTTTTTGCCCACTCAACCTTTCCCTCATCCGGCATCAGCTTTCCGGTAATGATGTTCATAAAGGTTGATTTTCCCTCACCATTTGCGCCTACCAGACCGATGTGTTCCCCCTTTAAGAGGCGGAACGATACATCTTCAAAAATCGCACGGTCGCCGAAGCCATGGGACAGATGCTCTACATTCAAAATACTCATGCATAAATTCTCCTTCTTCTGTTGTATTGGAATCTTCCGATCTCCTGATCGTTTTCTTTTTCATATGTAACTATTCAGAGCCATGCGAAATGGAAGAAAATTGCGAATCATGCTTGCATGAATGAGCGGTTTTCTTCCTTTTCATATGGCGAGAAGCAACATCGAGATGCAGCGTAAGCGGAATCGAGATGGGGCTCTGAATAGTTACTTTCCTATTATAGTCTGAATCATTATATAGGGAAATTCCCTCTTTTGGCAAGCTTTTTCTATACCGTCCCAGACTTTTATCCCGTATCCGAAAAGTATCCTTTTCCACAACAAAAAAGAAGAACTCCTTCGGAAAAAGGTTCTCCTCTCAGAATTCTTCTTTTTGTTTTTTTGTTCCAAAACCATAACCATTTCGGAATTTTAAGAGCATTTCTTTTTTTGTCCATACACCCAATCCGCATACATTTCCTTCACGGATGGATAGACATACTCCACAAGATACTGCGAGTTCTGCATTTCTTCGCGTGTAGATTCGCCTGAAAGCACAAGGGCTGCAGAAATATCCGCCATGTTTGCGCACGCAATGTCCGTATAGAGACGGTCTCCCACAAGAACAGCCTCATCGCGGGTTCTGCCTGTCATATCAAGTGCCATCTCAACCATCCGTGTACCTGGTTTTCCGATATAAGTCGGCATGCGGTGGACCGCATGTCCGATCATCTCGCAGATGGAACCGCAATCCGGCACGTAGCCGAATTCAATCGGACAAGCATAGTCCGGGTTCGTTGCAGCGTAATCGAGCTCCGGGCGCTCTGTCAACAGCCGACAGATATCCGTCAGTTTTTGATACGTCAGTTCATTGTCATAGCTTGCAAGCACACATGCAATTCCTTCTTTCTCCGGATCGTGGGTGGTACACACACCGAAGCTCTCCAATTCCCGGATCAGAGAGTCCGTTCCCAGCACATAGACGGGACGGGATCCATATTTCTGCTTCAGATAATGCGCTGTTGCAACAGAAGCCGTCAGAAAGTTCGCGCTTGTTGTCGGGATGCCCAGCTTTGCAAATTTTTTCCGGTAATCTGCTACGCTCATCGTCGTATTATTTGTGATAAACACATAATCTCCGCCGTACTCGGACAGTCCGTTTAAAAACCGGTCTGCTCCCGGAATCAGACGGTTCCCCACGCAGATGGTTCCGTCGATATCCAAAAGGAACAGCTTTTTTTCTCCAATCGGTATCACTTCGCGTTGCGGCAGGAAACGGCCACATCCGGATAATTAGTGATGACTGCGTCAACACCGGCCTCCATCAGACGCTCGATCTCCGCCTTATCATTGACCGTCCACACATGCACCGCAAGATCGCTTTCCACATACTGCTGAAGAAAGTCTGCCATCTGCACATGAAAGGTTGCCGGATGAAGAGCTCCTGTTCCGATTTTTTTCGCATAATTCACGACATCATAAATAATATCTGCGTAGAGGATGCCGGTGCTGGCTTTCGGATCCAGTTCCAGAATTTTTGCAATGCTGTAATGGTTAAAGGAAGAATAAATCACGCGATCTTCCATCTCCATCTCTTTTGTCAGCTCGAGTACCTTTTTTTCCAGGTCTTTATACCAGAAAATACCGGTTTTCAGCTCTACATTGATCGTCATTCCCGTTGGTTTTAATGCTTCATATACTTCGCGAAGCGTCGGAATTTTTACATCCTGATACTCCGGATGTGTCTTATTAAAGTTCAGGATCTTTAATTCCGCAAGCGTATAATCTTTGACAAATCCGCTTCCGTCACTGACCCGGTCGATTTCCTCATCGTGGACAACAACCATCTCGCCATCTTTTGTCAGCTGTACATCCAGTTCCACACCGTCTGCTCCCTGCTCTGCTGCAAGAAGAAACGCTTCCAGTGTATTTTCCGGTGCATATGCACTGGCTCCTCTGTGTGCCCATACTTTTGTTTTCATCTCGTATCTGTCCTCCATTTTCCGTTCCCATTTCCAAATCTGCACTCTTTTCTATCTTTTGTCCCGACTGCAGCTTTTTTCCTTTTATCGTAAGCCTGAAAACAAGTGAAAAAAGCGGTGCTGATTTTTTTACATCTTCTGCGGGATTGCTATAGATTCGGAAGCGCGCCGGATTTTTGTCTCCGACGCATTTCCAGTCATATCTGAAAAATCATTTCCGTAACTCGGATCTTCCCCTTCATAGAAACCGTTCAAACACGCTTTGGGAACTCGTTTTTCTTCACTATAGGACGAAATCTTATTTTTGTAAAGCCTGTCTCTTATTCATTTACCAGATTATAGTCCTCGATGGAGCTGTTGATCTGGGAAGCCATTGATTCTACTGCTTTCTCCGGAGTCTCGTTTCCGTTGATCATATTCTCGATTTCTGTTTCCACAATCTGTCTTGCCTCCGGGAATACAGAGAGAAGTGCGCCGGCGTACTGCGGCTTGGAATCGTGCAGCTGGTCGATTGCGGTCTGGAACTGCGGATACTGTGCTACATTATCTTTAAAGGTCTGCTCCTCATCAGCAGCTGTTGTTACCGGGAAGTAACCCGTCTCGGCATTCCAGTATGCCTGAGATTCCGGGGAAATCAGGAATTTAATAAATTTCCAGGTAGCTGCTGCTTTCATATCATCGTTGTTGTTCAATGCCCAGAGAGAGGCTCCTCCGATGGAAACACCGCCCTCATCGCCGTCCTTGATTGTCGGGAAATATGCGGTTCCAACTTCGAAGCTTCCATTGACATCCTGTAAAATCTGCTTCAGAGATGCGGTAGAGCCAAGGGTGATCGCTGCTTTTCCGGAAGTAAAGTCTGTCGTTGCGGTATCACTTCCGGCACGGCCTACGTTTGGTGCAACGTCGGCATCGTTCAGGGCTTTCCACTCATTTAAGATGTTGAGCGCTCCGCCGTTGGAATCAAATTCAACTGCAGTAGCAGCGGCATCACGGCCATTTCCATTATCCGCATAGGGAAGTCCCTGTTTACAGAGCCACTGTTCGAAATACCATCCATAGATGGAGAGTGCCAGCGGTTCACCGGCTCCGCCCTTTGTTTTCAGATCATCACCGATAGCAAGAATTCCTTCCAGGCTTGTCGGAACCTCAGTGATCCCTGCTTTTTCAAACATATCTTTGTTGTAATACAGAATCGGTGTGGACGAATTGAATGGCATCGAGTACAGCTCATTGTTTACCGTATAATAAGCAGCGATATTCGGCTCGATCTGGGAAATGTCATAGCCATCTGCATTAATCAGCTCCTGCATCGGAATGACCCAGCCGGAATCAATCATAAAGCGTGTTCCGATATCATAAATCTGTACCAGGTCTGCTCCCATATTTCCGATCTGTGCACTTTTCAGTTTGTTAATCGTATCATCATATTCTCCCTGATAAACCGCCTCAACGGTAATGCCATCGGTATTCTCTTCATTGAATTTATTGACAAGATAATCCATTGCCTCGCCATTGACACCGCCCATGGAATGCCAGAAGGTAATCGTGGTTCCCTTCGTATCCTGGTTTAAATCCGGTGCTTCTGCGCCATCTGCCGTACTTCCTGCCTCTGTGCTGGCTGTGGTTTCATCCGTTGTTGCACCCTGTGCCTCACTCGTTGTTTTTCCACCTCCACATCCAGTAAGCGCCATAGCTGCCATAGAAGCCGCAAGAATCGATGCAATCACTTTTTTCTTCATTTTTTTCTCCTCGTTTTTCATACAGTTTTCTATTCTTTTTTCTGTCACAGGAATCAGCCCTTGACTGCTCCTGAAAACATTCCTTTGATTAAGGCCTTCTGGCCTACGATAAAGATGGAAATGGATGGAATGATAATCATTACCACGCCCGCCAGCATCAGGGTAATCGACTGTGCGTCGACGCTGTTCAGCATACTGATACCAATCTGTACGGTACGCTTGCTGTCCGAACCTGTAACCAGCAGCGGCCACATGTACATATTCCATGCATTGATAAAGGTGTAAACCGCCATTGCTCCCATTGCTGACTTTGTCAGCGGCATCAGGATTTTTACGATAAACCGCAGATTCCCGCAGCCGTCCAGCTTCGCCGATTCATAAAGCGAAATCGGAAAGGTCATGTAGAACTGGCGGAACAGGAAAATTCCCATTGCAGAGGTAAGAGAAGGCAGGATCAGAACAATATAGGTATCGAGCAGTCCGAGACTTCCTACTGTCAGATAATTGGAAATAATGGTTGCCTCACCCGGCACCATCATGGTCGCCATTACCAGCATAAACAGAATATTTTTCCCTTTGAAATCCAGGAAAGAGAAGGCAAATGCCGCAAGAGAACACGTTACAATCTGACCCAGCGTAATGCTGCCCGCAACCAAAAATGAGTTCAGGACAAAGCGTACCAGCGGAATTTTATGAAATGCTTCCACGAAATTTTCCAGCGTCGGATGTTTTGGCACGATGTTCATTGCCATTGTGTAAAGCTCGCCGGACGGCATAAACGCTACACTGATGGTATAAAGCAGCGGAAACAGCATAAACAGACAAACGATCAGGTTCATGGTAACCAACGCTGTTTTCTGAAGCATTTTCTTTCTTTTTGCTTTTGCATTCATTGCCAGATGCAGTGCCTGCAGCTCCTCTGCAGAATAAGTTTTTGGTCCGGCAATCGTAGTTGCTATTGTAGACATCAGTATTTTACTCCTCTCTTTTCCATGCGGAACATAACCAGGGTAAGCGCCATGACAATCAGAAACAAAACAACGGACTGTGCGGCTGCGCTTCCAAACCGGTAATTAAAAAACGCATCACGGTATATCGAATATACAATCAGGTTCGTGGATTCTCCCGGTCCTCCCTGTGTCAGGATTTTCACCTGTCCGAATGACTGGAATGCCTGAATAATGTTAACAACCAGTGTGTAGAACATGATCGGAGAAAGCCCCGGCAGTGTCAGCTTAAAAAATTTCTGTACTGCATTCGCTCCATCTACAGAAGCACGCTCATAAATCGAATCATCAATGTTTCCAAGTCCCGCCGAAAAATACAGGAAATTGATGCCACTGTTCAGCCATGCCGTAAGGACAGCCACACAGATCAGCGCATATTTCGGATCACTGACCCAGTTAATGCTCACATGCAGCAATTTGTTTACGATACCGATCGTGGGATTTAAAATAATCTTGAAAATCATGGCGCCTGAGCTCGATGCTACTGCCATTGGGAGTGCATAGGAAGTACTGAATACCCGGATTCCCGGGAAAGCCTTGCTGCAAAGAACTGCTCCCAGAAGGCCAAGCGCCATACTTCCGACTACAACAATCGCCACAAATTCCAGTGTAACCCAGAGACTGTTGTAAAAGGATGGATTCGATAATAAGCTTTTATAGTTATCCAGTCCCACATACAATTTCGCTTCTCCAAGCTTGTTTGTCTTATACAGGCTCAGATAAATGGTTTTAAAAAACGGATAAAACAGAAAGATGCTAAAGATCACCATACTCGGGATCAGATACATATAAACTTCTGCTCTTTTACACTTTTCGATTACTTTTTTCACTTTCTGCTCCTTCTTATGCTGTTGCACGTTCTTCTTTTTCAACCGGCCGAGATAAAATATTTTCTTCTGTAAACGGATCAAAGATCTGTGCTTTTTCCATATCTGCATACAATGTAATGCTTTCCTTTGCAGTAACCGGCACCTCGGAAGGCACTCTTGCTGTAATCAGATTTTTTCCGGTATTCATATGCAGATACGCTTCTGCACCTATCATCTCCCGCAGGTCAACAAATGCCTTCAACTGATTCTCTTTATAACAGATCCGATGTGCGGAAGCGGTTGTTTCGTCCTGTAAATCCTCCGGTCTCAGGCCTAAGATCACCATTTTTCCGAGATAAGTGCGACGAAGCACCATTTCGTTCTCTCCTCTGGCACGAAGGGTAACTCCTCCGTCTCCTTCCAGATAAACCGCTCCGTTTCTTTCCGTCACCATCGTTTCCATAAAATTCATACTCGGAGCTCCGATAAAACCGGCCACAAATTTGTTTGCCGGATGGCGGTAAATCTGCTCCGGTGTATCCGCCTGCTGCACAACACCGTCTTTCATGACAATAATTTTTGTACCAAGCGTCATTGCCTCCGTCTGATCATGTGTAACATAAATCACCGTCGTTTTCAGTTCCTTATGTAATTTTGCCAGCTCCACCCGCATCTGTGCCCGCAGCTTCGCATCCAGATTCGAAAGCGGCTCATCCATTAAAAATGCTTTCGGCCGTCTCATAATTGCGCTTCCAATCGCAACTCTTTGTTTCTGACCGCCGGAAAGGGCTGCCGGTCTCCGGTCAAGTAAATGCTCAATTCCAAGCATTTTAGCTGCCTCATGTACCTTTTTATCAACTTCATCCTTGGGCTGTTTCCGGATTTTCAGAGAAAACGCCATGTTTTCATATACCGTCATATTCGGATAAAGCGCGTAGTTCTGAAATACCATCGAAAGATCGCGATCCTTTGCTTCTACATAATTACAAAGCTGTCCATCAATCCAAAGCTCCCCGCTCGTAATCTCCTCAAGACCGGCAATCATCCGAAGCGTCGTCGATTTTCCGCAGCCGGAAGGTCCAACAAAAATCACAAACTCCCGATCCGGTATTTCAAGCGAAAAATCCTGAACCGCATAATGTTCCTTATCATAAGATTTACAGACATTCTTCAACACAATATTTGACATTCGTTTTTCTTCCTCCTCGTCTTGTCGAGATTCATTATACCTTTCCTTCCGTAAAGCCCACTACCACCGCTTTGTAAAATACCCGTTAATAAAATAACCGGCTACTTTACAAAAATCTTTTACATTTTCTCTCATCTCCGTCTCCATCCCCTTCTTTTCCAGCCATTTTTCCAGATCACTCTTTGTAAAATCCCCGAAAATCACCCGCAAAACCAATTTTCAAAACGAGTTCTGAATAGCCATTCTTTTTCCCAATACCAGACAGATTATTTTTGACACAAAAAAAACGCCGCAACTCTCAAAGCTGCAGCGCTTTCTCATCATAACATACCATATTCTTCTTTCATGTCAACGCAGTGGGCGCTCCCGCGCCCACATCCGTGTCCGTCCAAACCTATTCCACCGGTTCCGCCGGCACAAACACCCTGCTGTTTTCCTGTTCTTTCGGTTTTTCCGCTCTTTCCGTTGCCTCCCTGCAGAAATACTCCTGTGAATTCACCAGCGTCTTTCCACGCTTATCCGGCTTTGTATACGTTCCGTCTGCCTGTAAAATACTGGCTTTCACATTATCCTTCATCTGGATATCAAGAATATGCATTACTTCTTTCTTAATCTGCTCATCCTCAACCGGGAACACAATCTCCACCCGTTTTTCCAGATTTCGCGGCATCCAGTCCGCGCTTCCCATAAACACCTCTTCATTTCCACCACTGTAGAAGTAGAAAATCCGCGCATGTTCCAGGAAATTGCCGACAATCGAGCGAACGGTAATATTCTCGCTGACACCCGGGATTCCAACCTTCAGGCAACAGATTCCCCGGATAATCAGGTCAATCTTTACTCCGGCTGCCGAAGCACTGTAAAGCGCCGCAATAATATCGCGATCGCATAACGAGTTCATCTTCGCAATAATATGCGCTTTCTGTCCCTTCTTTGCGTGCTCCTCTTCCATCGCAATCAGATGCAGGAACCGGTCCTTCATCCAGAGCGGTGCAACAATCAGTTTGTTCCAGCGATCCGGTTCCGAATAGCCCGAAAGCATGTTAAATACTGCTGTTGCGTCCTCACCGATCTTTGCATTGCATGTCAGCAGGCCACAGTCCGTATACAGCTTTGCCGTAGAATCGTTATAGTTTCCCGTGCCAAGATGTACATATCTGCGAATGCCTGTCTCCTCGCGCCGAACCACCAGTGTGATCTTACTGTGTGTTTTCAGTCCCAGAAGACCATAAATTACATGGCATCCCGCCTTTTCCAGCATCTTCGCCCAGACAATATTGTTTTCTTCGTCAAACCGTGCCTTTAATTCCACCAGTACGGAAACCTGTTTGCCATTTTCCGCCGCCTGAGCCAGTGCTGCAATAATCGGAGAATTGCCGCTCACACGGTACAGCGTCTGTTTGATTGCCAGTACATCCGGATCCTTTGCTGCTTGTTGTACAAATTGCACGACCGGATCAAACGTCATATAAGGATGATGCAGTAAGATGTCTCCTTTTCGGATGTTTGTAAAAATGTCATCCTCATTCATCAGCGCCGGAACTGCTGCTGGAATGTATTTTGGAATTTTATACTCATCAAAGCCGTCGAGCCCATACATTTTCATTAAAAACGTCAGATCGAGCGGTCCCGGAATCCGGAACAGGTCGTCTTCATCGATGTCAAACTCTTTTTCCAGCATCTTCAGGAGCCGCTTATCCATCTTATCTTCCACTTCCAGACGGATCACTTCGCCCCACTGACGTTTTTTAAGCTGCTTCTGGATCTCCTTTAACAGGTCCGAAGCCTCATCCTCATCGATCGAAAGATCTGCATTTCGCATAACACGGTACGGATGCGCACAGACCACATCGTAGCTTAAGAACAGCTTTCCAATGTTCCGCTCGATGATCTCCTCCAGAAGAATCACATACCGCTGTCCCGTCTTTTCATCCTGCGGAAGCAGAATAAAACGCGGCAGTACCGAAGGAACCTGAACCGTCGCAAATTCCAGTTCTTTCTCTTTTTCCTTCTCCTTGCCTTTCTTCTCTTTCTTATCCTCCGCACGGCTCAGAAGCGAATCCTCTTTCTTCTGCACCAGTGCACCGATATTCAATGTTTTGTTCCGGATCAATGGGAACGGGCGGGCCGAATCCATGGCCATCGGGGTCAGAACCGGGTAAATGTTCTCCTCAAAATAGGAATCCACATACTCCGCCTGCTCCTTCGTCAGCTTCTCGTGCTCGCTGATAATCGTAAGGCCAACGTGCTCCAGAGACGGAACCGCCGAGCGATTGTACGTATTGTACTGCAGCTGCACTAGCTCATGCGTCCGTTTGCTGATCTCGGTAAGCTGCTCTTTCGCATCCATGCCAGACAGATCCTTTTTCGTATAGTTTGCATGCACCTGGTCTTTTAGTGAAGCCACACGGACCATATAAAACTCATCCAGATTGGAGGAGGTAATGCTGATAAATTTCAGACGTTCAAACAGCGGAATACTCTTATCCCGCGCCTCGTTTAAAACACGCTCGTCGAAGCTGATCCAGCTCAATTCCCGGTTTCGAAAATATTCCGGTTTCTTATATGGTGTTACATCCATCTTGTTCGCCTCCTTACATCTGCCGTTTCATCTTAATAATCGGCTGTATGCTGAATACCTCATTGAAAAAATCTAATTTATCCTGGCACAGTCCCTGCTCCAGTGTGAAATCACGGTCAACCGTCAGAGACAGATGCAGTTCTCTCTCCTTTAAGACAGCGCGGATCGACTGGATTTTCTGCAGGTGACTCCGATCTAGTGCATTCGCCAGACGGACGATTGCTGTCAACTCCGATACGGTCAGATACTGTTCTGCACTAAGCGACGATTCCATCACCAGCTCATCGTAGGATGGAAGCACTGCCGTATTGTATTTTGCAATCAGTGCGACCATCTCCCGTTCAATATGGGACAGTCCGATGATTTCGTTTGACATGATAATATTATAGGAAGAATCCGCGACATTATTAAGGCTGATGTATTTTCCGACATCGTGCAGCATCACCGCCATCCGAAGCAGCAGCCGCTCGCGTTCTTTCATGCCGTGCATCTTTTTCGTCGCATCAAACATGGCAAGCGCCGTCATCTCCAGATTCTGGACGTGCGGCCGGTTTACTGCATACCGTTTTCCGATGTTTTTTGCCGCCATCAGAATATCATTTTCAAAGTTGTGGCTTCCTTTTTGCAGTTTCATCTGCTCCGCATATTCGTATGCGATGCCGCGCGTCATATGCACGCCCGGGATCCATACATGCTCTGCCTCCATCATGTCGATCAGACATTTGTAGATCACGGCGGACGGGTACATCAGCGAAGCATTCTCCAGCGGGATGCCAAGCTTGACAGCCAGCTCCATCGGTGACTGACGGATGATCTTTTCATACCAGGTGTTGAAATTCTCACGGGAAATGATTTTTGTCGTTTTCTCCTCGATATTCTGGTAGACACTGTCGGTGAAAACATCGCCGATCAGCATGATATTTTCGATTTTGCGGTCTTTCAGATACATCTTCTTGAAGCTCGACACTTCATTCCAGATCAGTTCCTCGACCATCTCCTCGTAGTGTTCCGTCTCGCTCTGGATTCCGGCGAGGCGCTCACGGACACGAAGACTACCCATACGGATATTCTGTGTCGTCACAAGGGCGTCCTTATCAAACAGGGAAATCTGAAAACTGCCGCCGTCGAGGTCGAGAATCGCAGTTCCCTTTTCAATGACCTTGTTGAAATTGTCCTCCATCGCCGCAAGCGCCTTGTAGCCAAGGAAACGTTGCTCCGAGTTAGAGAGAACCGTGACGGAAAGACCGGTCAGCTGACGGATTTTTCCAAGGACATAGAGGCTGTTCGCCGCCTCACTGATTGCGCTCGAAGCCATGGCGCGGTAAGCATCCACGCGGTAGCCCTCCATGATCCGCACGAAATCTGCGAGCACGCGGCAGAGCTCCTCTTCCATTTCCGGGCGGATTTTCCCCAGCGTGTACGTATCTTTTCCAAGCTCCATCCGATGGCAGATCTTATCCACGCTTCGGATACCCTGCTTTTTGGAGATCTCGAAAATCTCCAGAATGACGTCGTAGCTGCCGATATCAATGGCAGCAAATGTGGAATACTGCATATACGCTTCTCCTCTTTCTTTTTCAAAGGATATCCCAAAAATCCCGCTCCCAATACCAAGCGGACTTTTTGACCTTTTTCTTTTTACTGTTTTCCGAGCAGATAATCGATAAACTGCTGTGCGGTACGGCCGGAAAGACCGCCGTGGGACAGTTCCCATTTATTTGCTTCTGCTAAAAGCTCTTCCTCGCTTAACTTCACGCCGTAGCGGTCTGCCAGAACGGAAACGATCTTCTGGAACTCTTTCTTATCCGGCGCACCGAAATAGATGCTGACACCGAAGCGGTATACCAGGGACAACTTCTCCTGTACCGTATCGGAGGTGTGCATATCCTGTCTCGTTCCCTCTTTGTCGCTGTAGTTCTCCTTGATCAGGTGGCGGCGGTTGGAGGTCGCATAGATGAGGATATTGTCCGGGCGTTTTTCCAGACCTCCCTCGATCACAGCTTTCAGGTATTTGTACTCGATCTCAAACTCCTCGAAAGAAAGATCGTCCATGTAGATAATGAATTTATAATTTCTGTTTTTGATCTGCGCAATCAGCTCGTTCAGATCCTGGAATTGATGCTTGTAAACCTCGATCATACGAAGTCCCTGATCGTAATACTCATTCAGGATACCTTTAATGCTGGAGGATTTTCCGGTTCCGGCATCACCAAAAAGCAGGCAGTTGTTGGCTTTTTTGCCCTCGACGAACGCTTTCGTGTTGTCGATCAGCTTCTGCTTTGGAATTTCGTAGCCGACAAGGTCGGAAAGGCGCACATCCGGGATGTTGGTGATCGGGATGATCTCAACATTTTCGCCAACGTGTGCGATGCGGAATGCTTTGTGCAGTCCCAGTTTTCCTACTCCAAAGTCTTTGTAGAACTGAATCATATCATCCATAAATTCGTCGACAGATTCTGCTTTTGCAAGACGGATGGCCAGTTCGCAGATGCGGTCGCGGACTTCTTTGTTGAACAGCTTGTTCGGGCTGTCGGTGTTCTCGTAATCGCTGATGACGGAAGCATCGCCGGATTCGAAAATTTCGTCGAAAACACAGATATCGAAATCGAACAGCTCTTTGAAACGGACAAAATCATGTTTTGCCATCTGGTTGATGCTTCCCTCGACTTTTCCGACAATCTCGCAGGAGGTAGAAAATGCATTTTCTTTGTTGACCAGAAGATATGTCAGATAATCGTGCCAGAGATTTCCGGAGAAGCCGTAGCGGTTTGCCATCTCGACAAGGCGGTTCAGTGCCTCATAAAACTGCGGCTCATATGCGCTCATATTCTCACGGAACCGGCGGTCCTTCAGGGAAATCTGAGCATTGACCAGTTTTTTGTAGGTCTCCACCAGTATCGTCATATCGCGCAGTACCTCCCCCTCTGCGAAATCGCGGTAGAGGATACATTCTTCTATTCTAATCATCTTTTGTCTCTTCCTTCCTGTCATTTTTCATTTTATTTATGCGAAAAGGCCGCTTGGTACGGCCCTCTCTTCTGGATTAATAATTTCCGAAAATCCGGAATTTCGCGGATTCTGCCTGCAATCCGCGCAGTGCGTTTTTGACTGCCGGATCGCTTAAGTTCCCCTCGAAATCCACGAAGAAACGGTACTCCCATTTCCGCTGCGGAATCGGGCGGGACTCGATTTTGGTCATGTTCAGATCGTTGTAAATAAAATGTGCCAGTGCGTTGTAAAGAGAACCGCTCTGATGCGGCAGTTCCATGCATACGCTGATTTTCTGTGCATCTTTTACAAAGCGTTTCTGCCCAGAAATGATAACAAAGCGTGTCGTATTTCCCTGGGCATCAAAAATACCTTCTTTTAAGATCTGCAGTCCGAAATGCTCTGCAGCGTACGGACTTCCGACGGCTGCCATCGTAAGATCACCGCTCTCGGATACTTCTTTTGCAGCGGCGGCTGTATTGAGACGCTCTTCCGTCTTCCAGTTTTCATTGGAATCCAGGAAACGGCGGCACTGCGCCAGCGCCTGCGGATGGGAAATCACGGTGCGGATCTCCTCAGCCTTTGCTCCCGGCAGTGCCATCAGCACATGCTCCACCGGCAATTCCTGCTCACCGACGATGTAGTGCGGATATTCCACCAGAAGATCATAAATATCGGATACAATGCCTGCTGTGGAGTTCTCGATCGGAAGCACGGCATAATCGGCTTCGCCCCTCGTAATCGCCTCCATCGCCTCTTTCCAGGTATCTACGTGAAAGCTTGTAATCGTATCATCGAAAAATTCTTTCATCGCACCGAAACTGTAGGCGCCCTCCACACCCTGGAAGACAACTCTTTTGCCGTGTGTCGGGAGGTGGTCAACCTGCGTGTAATCGGTCATCTCCTCGCCGCCGTTTTCTGTCAGCAGCTGATACTGGCGTTTCCGGCTGATCGACATGATCTGCTGGAACAGCTCCTGGATGCCTTTTGTATTGAATGCATTTGTTCCCTCGCCTGTCAGCTTTTCCAGCTTCTGGCGCTCACGTTCTGCATCGAAAACGGCTTTTCCTGTCTCTATCTTGTACTGCGCAACCTCCGCCGTCAGCGCCATCCGGTGCTGGAACAGGCGGACGATCTCGTCATCGGTGACATCGATCTCGTCGCGGATTTTTCCTAAGTCTAGCATATCTGGTCCTCCTGATACTCTGCATTTGTTGCAGATATCAATATTTTACTCCATCTCCGTTTAATTTACAAGAAAAGATCTTCCGAAATTCGGCTTTTGTACAATCTTTTTCCTTTTTGACTGCTATTTCACTTTATTTTTTCACATTTCATATTACTCTGCTTTTCGACCTTTTTCCTGCCATTTTTTATCTTGCATTTATCCTGTTTTTGTGTTAAGGTGGAACACAGAAAAAATAAGTTACTGTTCACTCAGCAGTGAAACACCTGCTGTTTCGCTGCGTAAGAAAGTGATTCAGGCGTGAGCAGCCCTCCTTTTGCGAAGCAAAACTTTAAATGAGGGCTGCGAATGTTACAGTTCGCAGGGAACCTGTGAACGGTAACAAAAATAAGGATCTTCATAGGAGGTAATATATGCGACACTTAATGAGTCCCCTTGATTTCTCGGTCGAAGAACTGGACCAGTTAATGGATCTGGCGAATGATATTGAAAAGAGCCCGGAGAAATATGCACATGCCTGCGATGGCAAAAGACTTGCTACTTTATTTTATGAACCAAGCACACGCACCCGTCTCAGCTTTGAGGCTGCCATGATGAATCTTGGCGGTACTGTTCTTGGTTTTTCTTCTGCCAATTCTTCTTCCGCTTCCAAAGGCGAAAGCGTAGCCGACACCATCCGCGTGGTATCCTGCTTTGCAAACATTTGTGCCATGCGTCATCCGAAAGAAGGTGCTCCGCTCGTTGCATCGATGTACTCCCGTATTCCTGTGATCAACGCAGGTGATGGCGGACATCAGCATCCGACGCAGACTCTTACCGATCTTCTCACCATCCGTTCTTTAAAGGGTCGCCTGAACAATCTTACCATCGGCTTCTGCGGTGATCTTAAATTCGGCAGAACGGTTCATTCCCTGATTGAAGCGCTGGTTCGTTATACCGGCATTAAAATTGTATTAATCTCCCCGGAGGAGCTTCGTCTCCCGGATTACATCCGTGATGATGTGCTGCGGGCGAACAATGTTCCGTTTGAGGAAGTTATTAAAATGGAAGATGTTCTCCCGAAGCTGGATGTTCTTTATATGACCCGTGTCCAGAAAGAACGTTTCTTCAACGAGGATGATTACATCCGCATGAAGGATTTCTATATTCTGGATCAGTCCAAAATGGATCTTGCTTCTCCGGAAATGCTGGTTCTGCATCCGCTGCCGCGTGTCAATGAGATCTCCGTTGACGTGGATAACGACCCGCGCGCTGCTTACTTTAAACAGGTTCAGTACGGTGTTTATGCACGTATGGCCCTGATTCTGACGCTGCTGAACATCAAAGTCGATTAAGAAAGGAGCATCTTTCGCTATGCTGAACGTAGGACGTATTGAAGAGGGCTTCGTGCTCGACCATATTAAAGCAGGAAAGGCTATGACCATTTACCATGATCTGGGACTGGACAAGCTGGACTGTACCGTAGCCATTATTAAAAATGCCAAAAGTGAAAAAATGGGAAAAAAGGACATTCTGAAAGTTGAGTGTTCGGTTGATAAGATGGATCTTGACATCTTAGGCTTTATCGATCACAATATTACTGTCAATGTCATTAAAGACGGCGAAATTACGGAGAAAAAAGAACTTCATCTGCCGAAACAGGTAGTTGATGTTATCAAATGCAAAAATCCGCGCTGTATCACCTCCATTGAGCAGGGATTAAAACATGTCTTTATCCTGGCTGACCCGGAAAAAGAAGTTTACCGTTGCAAATACTGTGATGAGAAGTATACAGGAAACAGAAATAAATAAGAGCTGTACGGCAAAGCGCCCGGAACCACGTTCGGTTTCGGGCGCTTTCTTTTATCTTTCCTATGCAGTTTTTGCTTCTTTCGAACCCAGGCACACAATCAGCCAGCCGATGAAGGCCGCAAGAGATGCGCAGATCAGCATCGCGCCAACACCGGCTGCATCGATAAGCCAGCCGCCAAACAGGGAGCTCATTACATTTCCTGCGGTGATGGTCATCGCCATATATGCCTGTCCTTTAATCGAATCCTGCGGCTCCATGATGCCGTTCACGTAATAGACGCAGGCGACGTTGATCAGCGCCCAGCCGAACATCTGGAACGGCTGAGCAGCGTAGTATGTCGGAATATTAAAGGCCAGGAAGGTTCCTATGCTTTTCAGGACAAAAAACAGGCCGGAGAGGCGGAACCAGAAAACACTGCTCTTCTTTTTCAGCAGATAGCCGAACAGAAACATCGTTGGCAGCTCGGAAACCGCAGAGATGGTCATCGCATTTCCCATCTCACCGCTGCCACCACCTTTTGCCATTGCAATCTGATAATTGAAGCTGTTAATCAGGCTATGTGACATAAAGATCAGAACGCAGCCAAGCAGTACTACCGCGAAGGACGGATACCGTTTCAGAAAATCGACCGGACCGGCTGCTCCTGTCTCTTCTTTTTCTGCTTCTGCTTTTTTTCTGTCCTTTTTAAATGGAAAACGAAATACACAGGCGAGAAAAAGAATGGTCAGCGCGATAGCCCAGATCGAAATCATGTCTGCTCCAAAGGATGCGGTCAGCCGGCCGAGCAGCCATGATGCAATCGCATATGCAACGGAACCCATGCCGCGCCCGATTCCGTAATCAAGTTCCTCTCCCTGGCGGATCGTCTCCATACCAAGAGAATTAACGAACGGAATCATCAGCATCAGCATCGTAATGCTTGCGCCGTACAGCAGTGTCCTTACCACCATAGAACTGCTTTCTGCCGTTGCAGCAAGGGAAATGACAAGAACAAACTGAATCAGGTTCGCTCCAAGGAGCATTGTTCGTACGGACGGGCTTTCCGGCCGATCTGCGTAGGATGCCAGCGCAGGCTGCAGAACCGCTGACACGATACAGCCAACTGCCGTCAGAAGGCCGATTTGTGTGTTTGTGAAGCCTTTTTCAAGAAGATAGACGCTGGCATACCCCATCAGTGCCGCGTATCCCATCCAGTAGCAGCCCTGTATCGTGCCGTAGCGCACGGACAGGTGTTTTTTCATGTTTTTGTCCCCCTTTTTCTACAACTTTACCCTTATCGTAGCGTATTCTACAGAAAATAGCAACTCAAAATCAACAATAAAACTATTTAGATTTTTTTCGAAATGCTTATTGACTTTTCGCTTTCCCTGTGATAAAAAGTATTTAGATGAATTTCTAATTAACTTGCATTCATACTGCCGGAAAGGAGGTTTCCATGGCATTCGCAGAAACGTTTAAAGCTCTCTCCGATCCTGTCCGGCGAAGGATTCTGGAGCTTCTGAAAAACGAAAGACTTTCTGCCGGGGAGATCGGATCGCACTTTGATATGACAGGTGCAACCATCTCCTACCATCTCGGTATTCTGAAAAAAGCAGACCTTGTGCTGGAATCTCGGGAGAAAAATTTTATTTATTATGAACTCAACACTTCCGTCCTGGAAGAAATCATGCTCTGGATTTCAGAGCTCAAAGGAGGCACTTCTGATGTGGAAAAAATATAAAACAACACTGATTCTGACAACACTCATTTCTCTTTTTCCGACGGTGATCGGACTTCTGCTCTGGAATCGCATGCCGGACACCATTGCCACCCATTTTGGCACAAACAACGTTCCCAACGGCTGGAGCAGCAAAACGATGGCAGTGATCGGTATTCCTCTGTTTCTTGCCGCTCTGCAGATTTTTACCGCTGTTTTCACTTTTTCTGATCCGAAACGGCAGAACATCGGCCCGAAGATGATCCGTCTTGTTCTGTGGATCATACCTGTAACCTCCCTGATAGTCTGCTGCTCCATCTATGCAAACGCAGTCGGCATTGCAGTTGATATCGGTTTTGTTGCCAATGGAATTGTCGGCCTTCTCTTTATTCTCATCGGCAATTACATGCCAAAATGCAAACAGAACTACACAACCGGCATCAAGGTTCCATGGACCCTTCACAGTCAGGAAAACTGGAACCGCACTCACCGCCTCGCCGGCTGGGTTTGGATCATCGGCGGCGTTGCCATGATCGTAAACAGCTTTCTGCAGCTTGAATGGATTTTATTTCTCACGATCGCAGCGCTGGTTTTGATTCCGATCGGATATTCCTTTCTCCTGTTTCAGAAAGGAATCTAAACCCGGAGAATTTTTTATAAGAAAATTCAACGAAGTTTCCTGTTTAAAAAAGCTTCTGTTCTTCCCTTTTTCCGGGAGGAACAGAAGCTTTTTTATTTCGCGATTTTTATATCTATAAGGAAATGATTCCTATTTTTATACTTATTCTACTGGATGCAGATTTTTCAATGATACATCAAGAATCGGTGCAGAATGCGTCAGTGCACCGCTGGAAACATAATCTACGCCGGTGTCGAGGATCGTGGCGATATTTTCTTTTGTCACATTTCCGGAGCACTCGGTTTTTGATCTGCCGTTGATGACGGCTACCGCCTCTTTCATCTGCGCCGGAGTCATATTGTCGAGCATGATAATGTCGGCGCCTGCATCTGCTGCTTCGCGAACCATATCAATATTTTCGCACTCGACTTCAATCTTCCGCACAAACGGGGCATAATCGCGTGCCATCTCGATCGCTTTTGTGACACTGCCGGCAGCTCCGATATGATTGTCCTTTAACAGAACGCCATCGGACAGATTGTAGCGGTGATTCTGGCCGCCACCGATTTTGACTGCATACTTTTCAAAAATACGCATATTCGGGGTTGTTTTTCTGGTGTCGAGAAGGGTTGTTTTGGAACCTTCGAGCAGCTTCGCAACACTTCTCGTATACGTTGCGATTCCGCTCATCCGCTGCAGATAATTGAGCGCGGTTCTTTCACCGGACAGCAGAACACGGATATCGCCGTTTACGGTTGCGAGCAGATCGCCTTTTTTGACTTCATCGCCGTCTTTCACATACGGAATAATCTCGGTTTTCTCATCGAGCAGCGTAAATACTCTTGCAAATACTTCCATACCGGCAATGACGCCGTCCTGTTTGCAGAGAAGCTGTACCGTTCCCTGGCAGGCTTCTGGCATGACAGCATTCGTGGTTACATCTTCACTGGAGATATCTTCCTGCAGCGCCAACAGCAGCAGATTATCCACATTTAGTGTTCTTGTGATTGGATTCATATTTGTCTTCCTTTCTGATCGCATCCCAGATGCTCTCTTTGCAGCGTTCTGCATATTCTTCCATATCCTGGTAATCTTCTTTTCTAATATCGTACCGTTTTGCAAGGAGCTTCCATTCATCTTCCTTCGGCTCCGTTGCCGTTTCTTTGCGGTCTGCGTTCTCTACAAGACCCTCTGCGGCCCATTCGGCAGCCATCTTCTTTGCCGCGCGCTCTGCGAATACAAGGCTCTCCAGCAGAGAATTGCTTGCCAGACGGTTTGCACCGTGCACGCCGTTGCAGCTCGTCTCACCTGCTGCATACAGATGATCCATCGTCGTTTCGCTATTGCTGTCTACCTTGACGCCACCCATAAAGTAATGCTGGGCCGGTACAACCGGGATCGGTTCTTTTGTGATATCATATCCCTCTTCCAGACATTTCTGGTAAATATTCGGGAACCGTTCTTTTACATCAAGCGGAATCGTTTTCAGGGAAAGCCATACGTGCTTCGTGTGATCCTTTTCCATCTGGCGGTGAATCTCACGGGATACCACGTCACGCGGCTGCAACTCATTGGTGAAACGCTCACCGTTTTTATCGAGCAAAACAGCGCCCTCTCCGCGGACAGATTCGGAAATCAGAAAACGGCGGCCTTTCTTTTGGGAATACAGCGTTGTTGGATGAATCTGTACGTAATTGACATTTTTCAGTGCTACGTTCCTGTGGATTGCAATTGCAAGTGCATCTCCGGTCAGATGCGGGAAGTTCGTGGAATTATCGTAAATTCCGCCGATGCCACCGCATGCCCAGATCACATCCCTGGCATAAACCGGAACCAGCTTTCCTTCTTCATCCCGGATCAAAACACCCTCACAGACATTTTTGCAGGAAAGAATATCACACATTTCCGTGTGCGCAAGAAGCGTCACGTTCGGCAGCTTTTTTACCTGCGCGAGAAGCTTGCTCGTAATCTCCTTTCCGGTTACATCGTCGTGGAACAAGATGCGATTGGTAGAATGTGCGCCTTCTTTCGTATAGCAGAGTTCCCCGTTTTCATCGCGGCGGAAATCCACACCCCAGGCAATGAGCTGATTGATAACATTTCGGGAAGAACGGATCATAATGTCGACGGATTCCGGCGTATTTTCGTAGTGCCCGGCATGCATCGTATCTTCATAGAACGCATCGTAATCGCTCTCGTTTTTCAGAACACAGATACCGCCCTGTGCGAGGAAGGAGTCGCTGTCCTCGGTATCTGCTTTTGTTATCATCAGAATATCGGCTTCCTGGGGCAGATGAAGTGCCGCAAAACATCCTGCCACACCGCATCCTACAATCACTGCATCATAATACTTTTTCATTTCATTTCCTCTTTTCCGCTTCTGCGTTCTGCTTATTTTGTTACTTTGCAAGCTCGAGCATTCTTAACAGCGGCGCATGTGCGTCTGAAATTTCCTGTTCGCTTAACAGAACTTCATTCTCCTCATTTTCCAGTGCTTCTATTAATTTGTCCAATGTCACTTTTTTCATATTTGGGCAGATCTGCGTATTTCCCACTGCATAAAACTTCTTATCCGGGCAGCGCTTTTTCAGCTCTGCGAAAACGCCAAGCTCGGTTGCAACGAGAAACTCGGTATTTTTACTTGCCTCGGCATATTTGATGATGCCTGCGGTGCTTCCGACGTAATCGGCAAGTGCAACGACTTCACTTCTGCACTCCGGGTGAACGAGAAGCTTTGCCTGCGGACGCGCTTCCTTTGCAGCCTTTGCAGCTTCCGGACGGATGGCAGCATGTACGTGACAGAAACCGTCATTTAAGATGATATGTTTCTCCGGCACCTGCTCAGCCACATAGGTACCAAGATGCTCGTCTGGGATAAAGAAGATGTCGTGGTTCGGCAGTTCTTTTACAATTTTTACTGCATTGGAGGATGTGACACAGACGTCGGAATGACTTTTTAATTCCGCGGTGGAATTGACATAGCATACGACAGCCACATCCGGGTACTCTTTCCGGACTTCCTCGATTTTTTCAATCGCTGCCATGTGAGCCATCGGGCAGTCGGCATGCAGATCCGGGAGCAGTACTTTTTTGCCCGGGTTTAAGATTTTGGCGCTCTCACCCATGAAACGAACGCCGCAGAGAACGATAACACTGGCGTCCACTTTCGTCGCCACGTCGCTTAAGTAATACGAATCTCCGATGTAATCGGCAATTTCCTGCACTTCATCCGGCACGTAATAGTGTGCCATGATGACGGCGTTTTTTTCTTTCTTTAATGCTTCCAGCTTTTCTCTTCTGGTATCCATTGGTTTTGTTTCCTTCCTATTTTTACTATCACGATTCAGAACCCTGAATCATGATATTTTTTTAACACTTTAGCGCTTAGTATACCACAACTTTTGTCATGTGACAAGACAGTTGTAATATCCATTGTCCATTTTTTTCTTTCCTGCCTTTCCCTTCCCTGTGGTCTATCATAGGAAGTACTTGTCTAAGATATAAAAATCTGTGACGCAGTAATTCACGTTCTGCAGCGCTGAAGTTTGCATTATTTTCTGGGATTGCTATAAAAACACCCGGAAGTTTGACGGTTGAATAATGATCCACAAAAAAAACGGCCACAATACCCATATTTACTGGGTTTGTAACCGTTTTATCACCTTACAGCTTCAAAGATGGGATTCTATCATTTCACCTCTGATATGTCACTATTTACCATTTCTTCCGCCGTATATTCTTCTATTTCTGTCTTTGTCACCTGTTTGATCTGCTTTTTTTTCAGATGCAGATATACGAATTCCCGAAAAATAGTATAGAACACGGAAAGCAACGGAATGAAAACAAGCATACCTACAATTCCCATAAGGTTTCCGCCGATCGTAACTGCTGCAAGAACCCAAATCGATGGAAGCCCTACAGACTCACCCACAACATGAGGATAGATCAGATTTCCCTCGATCTGCTGCAGCACCAGAAATACTATAATAAATAAAATTGCCTGTTTCGGATTTACCATAAAGATCAAAAAGCTTCCCACTGCACACCCGATGAAGGCTCCGAAAATCGGGATCAATGCCGTAAACGCAATTAAAACTCCGATCAAAAGTGCATATGGCATCCTCAAAATGCTCAATATCACAACAAACATACAGCCAAGGATCACGGCTTCCAGACACTGACCTGTAAGAAAATTTGCAAATGTCTGATAAGTCAGAGAGCAGACTTTAAGAAAAGCATCTGCTTTTTCCTTTGGAAGAAAAGCGAAAAATACTTTTCGAATCTGCACCTGCAGCGTTTCCTTCTGAAAAAGGACATAGCAGGCAAAGGAAAATGCAACAAAAAAGGCTGCCAATCCACTAACTATGGAACCCACTGCTGACATTGTGATATTCATCATATTTCCTGCACCATTTCCGAGTAGGCTTATCCCCCACTTGATCGCCTGATCCGGATTAAACTGTACCTGATCTACAAGCTTCATGATTTCCTGGTTATTATGGGAAAACTCCCGGATCCAGCTTTGCATCTGTGGAATAAAATCAGCGATACTCCTCATCAGGGTTCCTATTGTCCGCGTAAGCTGCGGAATCACACCAAACATCACCAGTACAATCACGCCAACCGCAAATACGATCGTGAGGAACAGGCTTATCGGTCTTGCCAGTTTTTCGACTATCTTATCTTCTTTTTTTGCCCTTCCAAAAATTTTCTTTTCCAAAAAGCTCATTGGCACGTTGGTCACAAATGCGATCGCTCCGCCAAGTACAAATGGAAATACGATCCCCCATATTGCTTTCAACACATCGAGTACCACATTAAACTTCCACAGTGCGACCACAAGAAATGCTGTAAACACAATAAGTTCCCGGATTTTTTTTACAGATTTTTTACTTATATCCACTATCATTCTCCTCTTTTTCTTAATTTCATGCGTATCCATTTAAGCAACTGAATAATCGGAAGACTTGCAAACGCAAATTTTCAAACTTAAATTACTCCCCTTTATTAGACCTAATCGTATAACAGAATCGGTACCTCTGTCAAGATTTTTGAAATTATATTTAAAGTGTAAAAAGATATAGTCGCCATTTTCTTTCTTGCCTTTTCCCTTCCCTATGGTCTATAATAGAAAGTACTTGTCTAAGATACGAAATTGCTGATAAAGGAGCATTTTATATGAACAAAAAGGAAATTGCTGAAATTAAAAAACTGTTTACCCCATCCCACTGTGCGATCACGCGAATCTGCGGATGCTATGTGGATGCGGAAAAGAATATTAAGACAAAATTAAAAGAAGCGTTTCTCTCTCTCGAAGAGGAAGAAATGTTTAAATATTTTAAGATTTTTAAAAGCACCCTCTCCGGTACCATCGGAAAGAATCTGCTGAATATGGAGTTCCCGCTCTCCCAGGAAAGTGAGGGCGGCACACAGGAGTTTCTCTTAAAACTCCGCAACAGTGAGCTGAAGGACGAAGCGCTGATTGATGAATTTTATGAAAAGGTGATGGCGGATTATCTCTATCCGGAAAACTACTATATTATTCTGATCCATGGTGCCTACGATGTACCGGGACGCGCTTCGGATAATCTGGATATGGACGATGCTTCCGATTACGTCTATGAATTTATCCTCTGCAGCATCTGCCCGGTAAAACTCGACAAACCGGGTCTCTGCTACAATGTGTCCCACAATACGATTGAAAACCGCGTGCAGGACTGGGTGGTCGGCGCACCGGAAAACGGTTTTCTCTTCCCGGCCTTCACAGACCGCAACACGGATATCCACAATCTGCTGTATTTCACGAAAAACGCAGAGATGGATCAGCCGGACTTTCTCGACCACTTCCTGGGCTGTCAGGCGCCACTCTCCGCGAAATCCCAGAAAGAAACGTTTCAGTCTATTATAGAAGAAACTCTCGATTCCGCCTGTGATTTTTCTACTGTTATGACCATTCAGGAGAACTTAAATACCATGATTGAAGAGCGGAAAGACGATCCGGAACCGGTGGTGCTCGATAAACACGAGGTAAAACGTCTGCTCGCCAGCAGCGGCGTACCGAATGAACAGCTTGACGAGTTCGACGAGAAGTACGAATCCATTGCGGATGAGAAAGCAAGCTTCGTTGCCTCGAACGTGGCCAGTACACGGAACTACGAGATCCGCACCCCGGATGTTATCATCAAAGTCAGCCCGGAAAAGGCCCAGCTCATCGAAACCCGTACGATCGACGGAACACCGTATATTCTGATCGAGGCAGCCGATGAAGTGGAAATCAACGGAATTCTTTTAAAACCGTCACGGCCATCCGATGCGGATGATACCGAATTTTAACAGCCAAATGACAGCGAGTCTTTCTCCCTGTCCGAAAAGAAAACGGCAGTCCCAGACAAAAGGGCTGCCGCTTTTTCTTCCTTTTTATTTATGCTTAGCAGAGTGCTTTCCCAAGTGCAATGCATGCTGCCTCAGCTTCATCATCTGGCGCGTCTGCGCAGATCACGCTGTCGCATACCAGCTCGGCGCCATCATTTTTGCAGCTTTCTTCCCAGGTGCGCATCCACTCGCCGTCTCCCCATCCATAGGAACCGAACAGAGCGATTTTCTTTCCGGAGAGTTTGGATTCACATGCGGAGAACATTGGCTCGAACTCGGTATCTTCCAGCTCTTCTGCCCCCATAGCCGGGCATCCGAAAGCGATTGCATCGTATGCATCTACATCATCCGCAGAGAAATCTGCGCAAGTCAGAACAGAAACTTCTGCGCCTGCCTCCTTTGCTCCCTCTGCTACTTTCTGTGCCATCATTTCTGTGTTGCCGGTTCCACTCCAATAAACTACTGCTACTTTGCTCATGTTTCAAATCCTTCTTTCTTTATTTTCTGATTCCGGGGGATTTTTCTTTCCCCGATCCTACTGCCCTTTTTATGGTATGCAGGATTTTATGTTAAACAGCTACGGTGAGCTGTAAAACGCTTCTTCCCTGCTTCCAGAGACGCAGATACACGTTTCTGCATTTCTGATAGCGCTGAAATGTTTTCTGTGCTTCGCACTCATTGCAATAGACCTTCCAGCATCCCTTGCATTTATAATTGTGGCCTTTGTTCTCAATAAAACCAATCACATCACCGAGCGGATAGTCGAGAAACACACCGATCTCATGCGGAAATCCTTCTTTACACTCTGCTACCCGGGTTTTCAGGCGATTCAGTGCATAGGCAATGTCTGTATTTTCATATCCATAGGATTTTAAAAACGCTGCATTCTCCGGATTTTCCAGCTCCTTCTGGAGAAGCCCTTCACGGTACACATAGACCAGTGCTCTCGTCTCATGCTCCCGCAATACAAAGATGTGAATTCCTTTTGGTTCCAGACAGGCACTCCAGTATGAAATCTGATCTTCCAGTTCTTCTTTGGATGAAAATGTCATATTACATAAATTTGCGGCTTTGATGGAAGCCAGCGTTGCCGAACAGTGTTCGATCAGAAATCTCTCAATCATGCCTTTTACGTCTCCTTCTTACATTGCTGCTGCGCAGTGCTCATCTAATACCGAGCGAAGTGCGGTGGCACTGCTGGTATGGATTCTTGCGATCGGAATACTGTTTTTCTTTGCTTCCTGGGAAGCAGTGATGACCATTTTGTGGGATACGGTGTTGGTAAAGAGAATCATCAGATCCGGATTCCCAATTTTTTTCTTAACGGAGCCATGCTCTTTCGGGAACACCTTTGCTTTACATCCATAGTCTTTACAGATATCTGTATATTGACACACCATTCTTTCATTTCCACCGATAATTACGACACTCATCTTCTCTACCTGCCTTTCTGTTGTTATCTTATGCTACTTGAAATTAGTTTATTCTAACTCCTGTGTTTTAAGAAAGAATCCCTCTACCGGGATCCCGTATGATTTTTGGTTTTATCCGTTGTACTTTAGTTAGCTACATCTAACTGTTGGGTATATCATACCGTTTTTGTCGGATTTTGTCAAGGATATCCTGCAAATTTTTCCGGCTTTTCTTGAGAAAATTGTATCATTTTCTTTTTCACATCACGCTGGTGAAAGAATATTCGCAATGGAAGCAGAGACTTTCCCTGCTTTTGTTAAAAAGCCGCTGGAATCTTAAGAAGAAGACTCCAGCGGCTTTCCCGTTGCTATTCTGTTCTGTTTTTTATACCGGCTCGTCCAGCAGGTTACCCATACTCTTTAAGCCAATGTAAAGAGTAGATGTATTGTGAAGCAGTGCGGAAGTGGTTGGCTGTAAAATGCCGCCCACGCCGAGCAGAATCAGTCCGGCATTGAACGTAACGATAAAGCGGTAATTCTTATGAATCCGTTTCATCAGACGGTTGCTCAGCATACGAAGCACCAGAATTTCTGCCAGATCGTCTGCGGCAACGGTGATATCCGCGATCTCACGCGCAATCTCTGCGCCCTCGCTGATGGCGATTCCAACGTCTGCGGCAGAAAGTGCCGGTGAATCGTTAATACCGTCACCGATCATAATGACTTTACGTCCCTCTGCTTTTTCTTTCTCCACAAAGTTTGCCTTATCCTCCGGCAGTACCTCAGCATAGTACTCGTCCACGCCGACCTTCTTCGCGATCGCTTTTGCCGTGCGCTCGCTGTCTCCGGTCATCATGACGATCTTTTTCAGACCTGCTTTTTTCAGCTGACGGATAATTTCGGCCGCCTCCGGACGAAGCGGATCCTCAATGCAGATAACTGCTGCAAGTACACCTTCTAAGGCAAGATAGAGATGAGAATACTCCTCCGGCAGATGACGGAACTTCTCTTCCATTCCTTCCGGAATGATACTGTTCTCATCCTCAAATACGAAGTGATAACTTCCAATAATCGCTTTTTTGCCATTGATCGTTGTAGAAATACCGTGTGCAACGATATATTCTACTTTGGAGTGCATCTCCTCGTGATCCAGATGTTTCTCTTTTGCCGCGTCTACTACGGCTTTTGCCATGGAATGCGGAAAATGCTCTTCCAGGCAGGCTGCGATGCGCAGAAGCTCATCCGTGCTCTTTGTTTCGCTGAAGGATACCACCTCTGCTACGGTCGGCTGCGCTTTTGTCAGTGTTCCGGTCTTATCGAAAACGATCGTATCCGCTTCCGCCACAGCCTCCAGGAATTTACCGCCCTTTACGGTGATCTTGTGCTGGTTTGCCTCGCGGATTGCAGAGAGAACGGAAATCGGCATGGCAAGTTTTAACGCACAGGAGAAGTCCACCATCAGAATAGAGAGTGCTTTCGTTGCATTTCTGGTCAGAAGATACGTCAACGCCGTTCCACCAAGGGAATACGGTACAAGACGGTCTGCCAGATGCTCTGCCTTGCTCTCCAGTCCGGATTTCAGTTTCTCGGACTCTTCGATCATCGCGGTAATCTTCTCGTAACGGCTGGATCCGCCGGTCTGCTTCACAAGAATGGTAAGCTCGCCCTCCTCAAGAACCGTTCCCGCATAGACAACGGAACCTAAGGTACGGCGTACCGGAACAGATTCTCCGGTCAGAGAAGCCTGGTTTACCATACCCTCGCCGTTGGATACCTCGCCGTCGAATGGAATCAGATTTCCCATATGTACGACAATCTCGTCGCCCGCAACAATTTTTTCAGACGGAACGAGAATTTCCTGGCCGTCTTTTTTCAGCCATACCTTTCCGACGTTCAGCGACATGCTGCGTGCCAGATCTCCGACGGATTTTTTATGCGTCCATTCCTCAAGCAGCTCTCCTACGCCGAGCAGGAACATGACAGAGCCTGCGGTTCCATAGTCGCCGCGGAGCATCGAAACACCGATTGCAGTTGCATCAAGAACCGGAACTTCGATCTTTCCCTGTGCCAGTGTCTGGATTCCTTTCCAGATATATTTTACGGAAACAACCGTAGTATAGATGGCACGGATCGGTGCCGGAAGAAGCCATTTTCTTCCAAAGTGGTAAATCACTTTGCTGATCAGCTTTTCCTGATATTCGTTGTTTAACGCTCTGCCGGAGCTCTCAAGCAGTCCGGTCGGCAGCTCTACTTCCTCGTAGTGGAAGAGCTGTATCATCCGAATCACAGCGGCTCGTTCTCCCTCGTAACAGATCACGGCATCGCCGGTTCTGTCATATACCTTCGCGAAAGATACCTGGTTCTGATTCTGCAGATAGTACAGCAGTGTCTCTGCCTGTACGGAGGACATGCGCTTCTGTGCCAGATGGATTCGGATTCTGCCTCTGCTTTCGTGTTTAATATAAAATTTCAAATCTTATGCCTCCTAGAAAAACACCTGCAGAGAATTCTGCAGGCGCTTCGTTTTTTCCGTATGAATACGACGTAAATCAGATGTTGCTGTGTACAGCTTATGCCTCAACCGTATCCTCTGCTTCTGCTTCAACAGCTTCCTCTGCTGTCTCTTCTGCTACATCCTCTACTGCCTCTTCTGCTGCTTCACGCTCTTCGTTGATCTGTTTTGCGTCAGCATAGATGTCCTCCGCATTCTCCTGGATGGTCGTTACCGTATCCATAACAACTTTCTTTGCACGAAGAACAGCTGCGGTGCAGTTGGTGTAAAGTTTTTTCGCATCCTTGCTGGACAGTGCTTTGATACCTGCTGTTCCGAATAATACTCCTGCTGCGAAAAGTCCTGGATGTTTTAAATCTTTGATTGTCATATTACATTTCCTCCTATTGTTAAAATAAATTTTTCCTGAATTTTACATCTTCCCCCGCTGTGGTTCACAGTATAGCACTCACCTGCTCGGTTAGACAATACGTACAGTTCTTTTTGATAATTATTTTCATTAAAACAGGGAAAACGGAAGGAATTTTCACCCGTTTTCCCCGTTTTTCAGCCTTCCACCGCTGAAACAATCACATTTTCAATATCCTGATTCTGAATATAGCCCTTTGCCTTCAGTCCGGATTTCATCACGTCCATCCACATCTCTCCGCTTAAGCGGCAGATGGTATGATCGCTCAGTTCTACGGTACAGCCCTGATCTTTGAAGCATTCTTCTCCACAGGCAATCTTGTAAAAATTTTTGCGGCTGATTGCACCGATGCTCTCCAGTGTATTCACCATGCGATACACCGTAGCAGGCCCGATGCTGCTGTCTTTCTGCAGAGCTTTATAGTAAATTTCTTTACAGCAGGAGCACTCCTCTTCCAGGATAATATCGAGCAGAATCCGTCTCTGTCTGGTTATTCTGCATCCCTGTTCCCGGAGCTTCTGAATAATCAGTTCTCGCTTCATCTGTGTTCTGTGATAATTTCTGGCTTCATGCTTTGTCTGTTCCTGCGGCATACGTTCTACCTCCTGATGATGATTCCTGTCCTGTCAGTCGCAATGTCCCTTGCACTGCCCGCAGTTACCACCACAGCTTCCCTTGCCGCTTTTTTTATCTTTAATCATACTGCGTACTGCAAGTCCTACCAGACCAACAACGACTACAAGTGTGATAAAAGTTCCCATAGAAACAACTCCTTTCTTTTCAAAAGAGTCCGCATCCTGCAGCGGATGCCGGATACGGACTCTTCATCAGATACATGTTCTCTATCTGTCACAGCAATTATTTGCTGAACATTTTGTTGGTGGAAACGCTCAGAGTTGCGCTCTCTTTGTAAGGTCTTACCAGCAGATATACAAATCCGATGATGAGCAGAACAGCAACTACCGTTCCGATTCCAAAACCGCCGCCGATGAACAGGTTACCGATCTGATAGATGCACAGGGATACAACATAGGCAAGCAGTGTCTGATATCCGATTGCAGTAAAAAACCATTTGGTATTGTTCATCTCACGTTTGATTGCACCCATTGCTGCGAAGCACGGTGCGCACAGAAGGTTGAATACCAGGAAGGAATAAGCTGCTACCGTAGATAAGCTTCCTGCAAGCTGTCCCCATATCTCGGCGCCGTCTTCTGCAACTTCGCCAAAGCCGAACAGGATACCGAAGGTACCAACAACGTTCTCTTTTGCGATCAGTCCGGAAACAGCTGCAACAGCCATCTTCCAGTCGCCCCATCCAAGAGGTGCAAACAGAGGAGCGATCACGCTTCCGATGGAAGCCAGGATACTGTCATTTAACTGCTCAGCTTCCAGCATTCCGAAGGATCCGTCAACCCATCCGAAGTTCATCAGGAACCACAGAACGATGGTAGACATCAGGATGATCGTACCGGCTTTTTTGATGAAAGACCAGCCACGCTCCCACATGCTGCGGAGAACGTTGCTTACCGTCGGCCAGTGGTAAGCCGGAAGCTCCATAACAAACGGAGCCGGATCGCCAGCGAACAGTTTTGTTTTTTTCAGGATGATACCGGAGCAGATGATTGCTGCGATACCAACGAAGTAAGCACTTGGCGCAACCCAGGAAGCTCCATTAAACAGGGCACCTGCGATCAGGGCGATGATTGGAAGTTTTGCTCCACAAGGTACAAACGTTGTTGTCATGATGGTCATTTTACGGTCACGGTCATTCTCGATGGTACGGGAAGCCATGATACCAGGAACACCACAACCACTTCCGATCAGCATCGGAATGAAGGATTTTCCGGAAAGTCCAAATTTACGGAAGATACGGTCCATGATGAATGCAACACGCGCCATGTAACCGCAGGACTCCAGAAATGCCAGGAACAGGAACAGTACCAGCATCTGCGGTACGAATCCAAGTACGGCACCAACACCGGCAACAATACCATCCAGGATCAGACCCTGCAGCCAGTCAGCGCAGTGGATCGCATTCAGCAGATTTTCAATGGCCGGCGGAATGATCTCTCCAAAGAGTACATCGTTGGTCCAGTCCGTTACAAAAGTACCTACTGTTGTGACAGATACATAATATACAACCCACATAACAACCGCGAAGATCGGAAGTGCCAGCCAGCGGTTAGTTACGATCCGGTCGATCTTATCCGATGTTGTCATGGCGTTTTTCTTGTTCTTTGTGACACAGTCACCGATGATGCTGGAAATATAAACGTAACGCTCGTTTGTAATAATACTCTCGGTATCGTCATCAAATTTGTCTTCCAGCTGTTTGATCTCGGCAGATACATCCGGAACGGATTTCATCTGCTCTGTGATCTTATCATCTTTCTCCAGAAGTTTGATTGCAAAGAAGCGTTTCTGCTCATTTACAATATCACTTCCGAGTTTGCTCTCAACGGTGCGGATGACTGCCTCCACATCCTTGTCAAACTCATGAACTGGTACAGCAGCACCTTTTTTCTGTGCAATCTGCACTGCTTTATCAGCAGCTTCTTTGATTCCGGTTCCTTTCAGAGCAGAGATGGTTACAACTTCACAGCCCAGCTTTTTCGCCAGTTTGTCGATATGTATTTTGTCTCCGTTCTTTTCAACAATATCCATCATATTGACAGCCATGATCACCGGAATACCAAGTTCCATGATCTGTGTGGACAGATACAGGTTACGCTCAATGTTGGTACCATCTACGATGTTCAGGATCGCATCTGGTCTTTCATTAATCAGGTAATTTCTGGCTACCACTTCCTCCAGTGTATACGGAGATAAAGAATAGATACCCGGAAGGTCCATGATGGTGACATCTTTGTGGCCTTTGAGCTTTCCTTCTTTTTTCTCGACGGTTACACCTGGCCAGTTTCCTACGAACTGGTTGGAGCCTGTCAGTGCATTGAACAATGTTGTCTTACCGCAGTTCGGGTTTCCTGCGAGTGCAATCTTAATTGCCATTTTTTCCATGCCCCTCTTTCTTTGATTTTTACTGATTTTAATAACTTCACAAGCCTTACCAATATTGGCTACAGCTTGCTTTTGTTAGCATCCGCTAACAAGCAGGCAAAAAAAATTTACTCTACTTCAATCATTTCGGCATCTGCTTTTCTTAAGGATAATTCGTATCCTCTGACGGTTACTTCGACCGGATCGCCGAGCGGAGCAACTTTGCGCACGAATACGTCAACACCCTTGGTGATTCCCATATCCATGATTCTTCTTTTGACCGGACCGGAGCCGTTGAGTTTTACAACTTTAACGGTTTCTCCTACGGAAGTCTCTTTTAAAGTCTTCATCTTCTCTCCTTCTTTCCTATCAAATCAGGATTTTGGCTGCCATATCTTTTCCAACGGCCACCCTGGAATCTTTCACATTCACGATGAGATTGCCGTCGATTTCCGATACGACTGTCACGTTTCCGCCAACGACGAAGCCAAGATTTTCAAGAAATCTTCTGGTCTCTTCTTTTCCGCCGACTTTTCTGATTGTGTAACATTCGCCTGGATTTGCCATCGTTAAAGGCATAGTCAATTACCTCCTGTGTATGATAATGAGTTTCATCTCTATTTCAGTTGTTAGTATATGCTAACGTACGTTAGATGTCAACTGCTTTTTTACTATTTTTTTGTATTTTTTTCTGAAATTTACTCCGTTACTGAGAAAAAGCCTTCGTTAAGAGCCCTGTTTTTTTGAAAAATAAGGCAGAACAGAGAAATTTCGTATCTCCCTGTTCTGCCCTTTTTGCTTTCCATTTTCTTAGAAACGGTACATCATCTTATGCCATTTTGCACCGCCATGTGTCGAGTCGGAAAGTTCGATATATTCGTATCCGATCCTTTTGTAGAATGGAATCATATGATCCTTGCATGTAAGAACAACGGCTTTTTTATCACGCTCTCCTGCGCTTTTTACCATATGACGCATCAGTGCTTCTCCAATGCCCTGTTTCTGGAACTTCGGATTGACGTCCAGTCCGAAAATCATCTGATAATCACCGTCCGGGTTGTGCAGCGTGGCGTCATGGTAGAGTGCATCCGCCAGATAATCGGTATCCGCACAGCAGCCATTGCAGAAGCCTGCGATTTCGCCGTCTTCAGTTTCCGCTACAAAAAAGCTGTTTTTGCAGGTTTTGTACCGCTCCATGAAGTCTTCATAACCTGCCGCCTCGGCAGCCGGGAAACATAGCGCCTCCACCTCGGCTACCTTTTTCAGATCTTCCTCTTTTACCGGACGGATCGTATACTTTACTTTTCGTTTTAAATAGGGCTTCAGTCCCGCAACGACTTCTTCCACCGTTCCATCCACGAACGGATTCTTCAGTCCGGCCAGCTCCAGCAGTGCAAAATATCCCTTGCTTCCGCCTGCCTGGCAGAGACGGTAATAATCGCCCCACGCCTTTTCCGGCTCTTTTTTGGAACGCTCAAAGAACTGGAAAGCACAGATCTGTGCCAGCGCATAATCAATATAATAGAACGGGTTCACAAAGATATGCTGCTTCTGCATCCAGAAACCGCCCTCCTCGAGGAACTTGTGGCCGTCATAATTTCTCCATGGCATATAGGTCAGCTCTAACTGATGCCAGATCGCACGGCGCTCCTTGGCCGTCATGCCGATATTTTCAAATACCTTATGCTGGAACTCATCCACACATACCATGTACGGAATCACTTCCAGCGCGCTCATCAGGTGCGCATAACGGTAATCATCTGCTTTCTCTCCAAAGAATGCATTCATCCAGGGGTATGCGAAATGCTCCATTGTCATCGAGTGAATCTCCGCCACCTCGCTTGTCGGGAATACCATATCCATAAACGGAATCTGTTTTGCCGCCGTATACGCCTCGAATGCATGGCCCGCCTCATGAGTCAGAACATCAACGTCCGCGCTCGTACCATTAAAGTTGGAGAAGATGAACGGCGCCTTGAACGTATTCAGAAATGTGCAGTAACCGCCTGTCTGTTTTCCCGGCTTCGTCTCCAGGTCAAACAGCTCATGCTCCACCATAAAATCAAAGAACTCACCCGTCTCTTTCGACAGCTCATGGTACATCTTCTGCGCCTTCGCAACCAGTTCCTCCGTCGTTCCTTCCGGAACCGCGTTTCCTTCCGGGAAAATCAGCTCCTCATCGTAATAATGCAGCCTGTCCACTCCAAGCCGTTTCTCCTGCTCCTTCCGAAGCTCCAGGCAGAGCGGTACAATCTTCTCCTTCACCTGCGCACGGAACCTTGCAACATCCTCCGCCGTATAATCGTATCTTCCATAGCTCAGGTAAATAAATTCAATGTAAGAAGAAAATCCCAGCTTCTTCGCAATTTTATCGCGCAGCGGAACCAGCTTGTCATACAGCGCATCCAGCTCCCCGGAAATCTCTTCATACAAATCTCCCCATGCCGTCATCGCCTCTTTCCGCATCTGGCGGTCCGTACTCTGCATCGCCTTCAGAAGTCCATAAAAATTACACGTTTCGCCCTTAAATTCCGTCGAAGCATTCGCCGTAATTTTACTGTACTGCTGCGTCAGATTCGCCTCTTCGATCAGATCCTCCACGATACAGTCGTCCGCTAATTTTTGGCCAACCTCCATATTCTTCACAAAGAATTCCCCGAACTCCTCTGCAAACTCTTTGATAAACGGAGACTCCAGAATCACCTTCTCTGCCTTTTGTATCAGCAGATGGATCGCCGGAATCGTCTCATTCCAGAACTGAACCTCTCCTTCATAAAACGAATCTCTGGTGTCCACCGTATATCTTACCTGCGCCACTTCCGCCATTGTCGCCCAGGCATCCTCGCGCGTTTTTTCTTCCATAAAAAGTCCGCGCAGCTCCTCATATGATTTTGCCTCTTTGAGCGCCTTCGTATACGCTCTTACTTTTTCCTGCTCTGCCTCCATGTCCGGCCTTACGTATTCAATTTCCGAAAACTTTTTCATCTTCTCTTACCTCCTTCTATTCCAGAACGCCCAGATTTTTCAACTCATGATAAACCCGGGACGCCGGCAGTCCCATCACATTATAATAGTCTCCCTGGATTCCTTTCACAAACTTTGTCCCAAACACCGTCTGAATTCCGTATCCTCCAGCCTTATCCGACCACACAGGAGCCTCCCCCTCTTTCTCAAGAGCAAGATACCCGTTTATCTCCTCCTCTGTCATCGCATAAAACTCTACATCTGTACGGTCACAGAACGATACCACACGCTTTGCGTCCCCCTCTGTTACCGCAATCGTAACTCCAGTATACACCTGATGCACCCTTCCCTGCAACTGCTGCATCATACTTCTGGCATGTTCTATCCCCTTCGGCTTGCCAAGGATCTCCCCTTCAAAAGCCACAACCGTATCCGCCCCGATCACAACGGCATCCCCTTCGGTAATCTCCGCAACATCCAGACATTTCAGCCGTGAAAGCTCCTCCACAACCTTCTCCGGTTCCGCAGACGTCACAACTTCTTCCGCCCCTGAAGCCTGAACCTTACACCGTATTCCCAACATCTCCATCAACTCTCTTCTTCTGGGTGACCCCGAAGCCAATATCACTTTCATCCTGCTGTCTCCTTTATTTTTTCTTTCATGACATGCATTTTTTTCACACCATGCAGCGGTCCGCGGGAATGTGCGGCTTGCGCCGGATGGCCGGATAAAATAAGTACGCCGGGAACAAACACAATCCACTCGTGTCCGTTCCCGGCGTACTTATTTTATCCAGATGCCTGAATTTCCGTCTTATGCAAAGCAAAACGATAAGCCGGGTTATGTCGTGTGTAATCATCTATCCAATGGAACTGTCGCCAGTCCCCTTAAGCGACCCACCTGAAAACATGACGGGCAGCCATATACGTTTTCTATTCGGTCTTGCTTCGGATGGGGTTTACATGGCTTTCTCTGTTACCAGAGAAACGGTAGTCTCTTACACTGCCTTTCCACCCTTACCAGGAAAAACCTGGCGGTATCTCTCTGTTGCACTATCCCTGGAGTCGCCTCCGCCGGACGTTATCCGGCATCCTGCCCTGCGAAGCCCGGACTTTCCTCACCTGGCCCCTTTCGGTCCTGCCAGCCGCGATTACATATCTTACTTTGTCAAAAACGGAACATCAGACAGTTAATAATCATATCACAAACTTTCTCTGTTGTCCATCCCCCAAATCACAGATCCCGCAAAGCAGCCTCTCATACATCAAAACAGCTTCCGCCCACAAACTCCCGCAGAATCGAATTCTTTGGAATATCCTCAATCGGCACTCCGACAAAATAATCCAAAAACTTCAGCAGCCGCTTTGCTTCCTGGTACTCCGGCTCTCCCTCCTCAATCTGGAACAAAAGCGGCTCCGCATACAGCTTCAGCACCGAAAGCTCATACACCAGCGCTGAATTGAACATCACATCCGCCTTCTCCTGATTCGGGAAAATATTACGATCTTCCCCGCGGCGCACCGACGGCCACATCGCAATCGTCTCCTTCGCCGATGTCGCCCGTGTCCGGCTGTCACGCACCATACGCCGGATCAGCCGGCCGTCCGTCGTTGGAATCCGGTTGTGCTCATCCACATTGATCTGCGTCAGCGCACTGATATAAATCCGGAATTTACTTTCCGAAGGAAGCGACCACGTCAGTTTTTCATTCAGCCCGTGAATCCCCTCCAGCACCAGCACATCGGTCTCCTTCATCTGAATAAAATTCCCCTTGTACTCGCGCTTGCCCGTCTTAAAATTAAAATACGGCAGTTCCACACGCTCTCCGTTCAAAAGTGCTGTCATATCCCGGTTCAAAAGCTCGATATCCAGTGCTTCCAGGCATTCAAAATCATAATCGCCGTTTTCATCCCGCGGCGTATCTACCCGGTTCACATAGTAATTATCAAGGCTGATCGGATGCGGCGTCAGACCATGCGCTGAAAGCTGGATGGAAAGCCGGTTGCAGAACGTTGTCTTTCCGGAGGAAGACGGCCCCGCAATCAGCACAAATTTAACCTGCTTTCTTTCCGCAATCTGCTCCGCAATCTTCGCAATCTTCTGCTCCTGCAGCGCCTCCGCAATCAGCATCATCTGCTGAATATTGCCCTTCGTGATGCGTTCATTTAAGTCGGCAACCGTGGAAATTCCCATCTGCTCACCCCAGCGCTCCGATTCCCGCTGCACCTGGAACACCTTCGGGGAGAGATTCGCTGCCGGCACCGTCTCCGGCGCCTTTTTCTCCGGCATCTGCAGCACAAAGCCGTCATCGTATAAATAGAGATCAAAATACTTCAGATAACTCGTATCATACGTCATAAATCCATAATAATAGTCTTCAAAATCCCCGAGACTGTACAGATTCACACGGGAGACACGGCGGTAACGGAACAAGCGGTCTTTATCCGTCATGCCATGCAGCCGGAACCGTTCTCTCGCCTCGTGCGTATCGACACTCCGCTTATAAATCGGCACCGCCTTTTCCACCTGTTCATGCATATACGCTTTTACTTCGTCCAAAAACTCCTGATTCAGCGTGATATCGCCGTCCACCGTGTAGAAAAAGCCCGAACCCGCCGAAAAATGCAGCATCACATGGCGGATCTTATCGTAGCCTCCCACATGATACACCGCTTTTACCAGCAGAAGAGAAAGACTCCTCTGATACGTTTTATGTCCGATCTCATCCTCCGTTGTCACAAATTCCAGTTCACAGTCTTTTTTCAGCTGTTTGTGCAGCTCCCGCAGCCGTCCGTCCACTTTCACAAGGACAATCGGCGCGTCCATTGTTTTTTCAAAATCCTTTGCAATCTCATAATAAGAGCAATTTTCCGGATATTCGTATCCTTTTCCATCAATTGTTACCTGAATCAATTGTAATTCCTCCTTCTTGCAAAACTTTCTGAAAATTCAGAAGTGACAGAAAAGGCGCGCCCGAAAATTACAACTGCTGAAATTTTCAGACACGCCCCTCTTGTGCAAACGCTGTCGTTACATCGTATGGAAACGCGCAAGCGCAGATTCCAGTACTGCCTCTTTTTCTTTTAATTCCCAAAGGCGCTGTGCTGCCTTTTCACTGGAGTGATCCGAAAGCTGGCGGATCAGCGTCTGGTTCTGCTCCTGCTGTTTCAGAAGGTATTCCCTCAGCACCGGATTTTCCTTTTCCAGAAGGCGCGGTCCATAGAAAAGCTCCTCCGCCTTCAGATTCTCCTTTTCCCCTGGCACTGCCCGCAGAATCGGATAATATTTTCCATCCTCCTCTACAAAATTCTCCTGTGCAAGGAAAAATCCGTGTTCCAGAAGCCATGCACGCACGCGGTCGATATCCGACTGCGGCTCCAGGATCAGCTCCCGAAAACCGGACAGCAGCGGCTCACCTTCGCTTAAAATTCTTATGGTAAGCCCGCCGCCCATGCCCGCGATGAGAAGAGAATCACCCTCTCCCGCACGCAGGGCATGGAGTCCGTCGGAAAGTCTTGTTTCTATGTAGTCCCCCATCTGGTACTGCGCAATATGCTCCCTGGCCCGCTCCAGCGGTCCGCGGTTCACATCCATGGCGATTGCGGAGGAAATCTTCTTCTGTTCCAGCAGCGCAATCGGCACATAGCCGTGATCTGTTCCCACATCGACCAGGCAGCCGCCCGGGGTGACAAACTCCGCTACCGCGGAAAGTCTTTTTGATAACTGCATGTCTTTTCTCCTGACCGAAAACTTAGTCCAGATAATCTTTAAGTTTTCTGGAACGACTCGGATGGCGGAGCTTTCGAAGCGCTTTCGCCTCAATCTGACGGATACGCTCTCTTGTAACGTTGAACTCTTTACCAACCTCTTCGAGGGTTCTCGCACGGCCGTCATCGAGTCCGAAACGGAGACGCAGAACCTTCTGCTCACGGTCAGTCAGCGTGCTTAACACATCCTCGAGCTGCTCTTTCAGCATGGTGAATGCTGCCGCGTCTGCCGGTACCGGCACATTGTCGTCCTGGATGAAGTCACCGAGGTGGCTGTCCTCTTCCTCACCGATTGGTGTCTCGAGTGAAACCGGTTCCTGGGAGATTTTCAGGATCTCACGCACACGCTCTACAGACATGTGCATCTCCTCTGCGATCTCTTCCGGAGTAGGTTCGCGGCCTAACTCCTGCAGTAACTGACGGGAAACGCGGATCAGCTTGTTGATGGTCTCTACCATATGAACCGGAATACGGATCGTTCTCGCCTGGTCTGCAATCGCTCTTGTGATTGCCTGGCGGATCCACCATGTTGCATAGGTGGAGAATTTGTATCCCTTGCGGTAATCGAATTTTTCAACCGCTTTGATGAGGCCTAAGTTACCTTCCTGAATCAGATCCAGGAACAGCATGCCGCGGCCGACATAACGTTTTGCAATGGAAACAACGAGACGAAGGTTGGCCTCTGCCAGACGTTTTTTCGCATCCTCATCGCCCTCTTCCATTCTCTGTGCCAGCTTGATCTCTTCCTCTGCGGAAAGAAGCGGCACTTTACCGATCTCTTTTAAGTACATGCGGACCGGGTCCTCAATGCTGATGCCTTCCGGAACGGAAAGGTCGATGTTTTCCATATCGATCTCTTCTTCCTCGGAAAGGTCGATGTCATCGTCGTCCAGAAGGAGAAGATCGCGGTCTGCCGCATTTGGATCCTCGGTCATATCGGAGAGGCGCAGTACGTCGATACCGCTTGCCTCCAGGTATTCAAATACCTTCTCCATCTGCTCCGCATCCAGCGGCATATCGCGGAAAAAGTCGTTGATTTCCTGATATTCCAGGACGCTCTTTTTCTTTTTGCCGTATGCTACCAGCTCTTTTAATTTTTCCATAAATTTTGCTTTATCGAACTCCATTGACTGTCCATCCTTCCATAGCTTGTATATATTCTGTCCCTGCCCTGCGAAATTAAACACGCAGAACAGAAGATTCCAGGGTTTTTCTTTGGTATCCAGGCCTCCTTAAAAAGCGAAATCCGGAAGTTCCCCTGCTTTCCACCGCTCCAGGCTCTTTTTGTCCGCCATCAGCTTCTGCAGCGCCGCCATATCGGTCACATTCATATGTGCCGACTGATACGCAATGCTGTTTTCTTTCATATTGCAGATCACATCATGCAGCGCGCGCCGTTTTTCCTCCTCTGTCTCCAGCGGGATTCTGGCATTAAAAAGGCCTGCAACTTCTTTCTGCTCCTCGGAATCAACAAACTGATTCAAAAGCTTTGCCGGATTCACCCCGCCCTCGTGATACTGCAGCACAATCATCTCTGCAATCTGGCGGTAAAGAGGTGTGGTAAAATCCTCCGGCGTAATATATTTTTCCAGTTTTCCAATGAGCGCCGGATAAGAGGTCATCCATGTCAGCATCAGCTTCTGTGCTTTTTCGACACCGCCCTCTTTCTCTTTTTTGTTTGCGGCTGTATTCCGCGGCTTGACACGCTCCGTCCTTCCGGCTCCTGATAGTGCCATCTGACCGACCTGCTTTCGCAGTACTTCGACGGCAATCCCGTATTTTCCTGCCACTGCCTCAAGATAACTGTTCCGCTCGATCTCATCCTCGATTGCAACGAGACGACGCACCGCCTCATGCAGGAAATCGGATTTGCCCTGCGGGTCGGCAAGGTCGAAATCGCGTTCCTTCATGCGGATCTCATACAAAACGCTGTTCTCCGCCTCTTCCAGACGTTTTTCGAACGCTTCGCAGCCCTCGTGCTGGATAAACTCATCCGGGTCCTTATACGGTCTCAAATTGACGACACGCGTTGTAAGACCAACCCCTTTGAGCATCGGAATCGCACGAAGCGCCGCTTTGACGCCTGCCTCATCGCTGTCATAGATCACAAGAACCTCGTCGGTATACCGTTTCATCAGCCCCGCCTGCAGCGATGTGAGTGCTGTTCCAAGAGAAGCTACCGCGTTATTGAATCCTGCCTGGTGCATGGAGATGACGTCCATATAGCCCTCGCAGATAATCAGATTTTTTCTCCGTGAAGAGCGCGCCAGATGCAGCCCGTAGAGATTGCGGCTCTTATCGAAAATCTTTGTCTCCGGCGAATTCAGGTATTTCGGCTTTCCATCCCCCATCACACGGCCTCCGAAGCCGATGACACGGCTGTTGGCATCCATGATCGGGTAAATGACACGGTTCCAGAACTTGTCCTGCATGCCATGCACCTCGTCCGCCAGAAAAAGGCCCGACTGACGCAGGATTTCATCGTCATACCCTTTTTCTTTTAAGAAACGGTACAGCAGGCTTCCATACTTATCTGAATAGCCAAGGCCGAATTTTCGAATCGTATCATCCGAAAGGCCGCGCCCCTTCAGGTAATCGTAGCCCTGTTTTCCGCGTTCGGTGTGGAGCTGGTAATAATAGAATTTCGCCGCCTGTTTGTTGATTTCCAGCAGCGTGTTCTTTAAATCCGCCTGCTCCTTTGCTTCTTTCGAATACTCCATCTGCGGAAGCTCCACCCCGGCCCGGTCGGCCAGAAATTTCAAGGCTTCCACAAACGTGAAGTTTTCGTATTCCATCAAAAATGTGAAAACATTTCCTCCGGCTCCGCATCCGAAGCAGTAATACATCTGCTTTCCTGGGCTGACGGAAAAGGAAGGGGACTTCTCATTGTGGAAAGGGCAGAGCCCGAAGTAAGAGCTTCCTCTTCTTGTCAGCTTTACGTAGCCGGATATCACATCTACGATGTCATTTTTCATACGAATTTCTTCCACTAAATCATCGGAATATCGCATTTTTTCCTCCCTGTATCTAATAAACCGCCCAGGCTTTCGGCACGAACAGCTCCTCGTATTTGTGCATGGAATACTGATCGGTCATACCGGCAATGTAATCGCATACTACCTGTGTCTTGTCCTCGCCGCACCCGATCAGATTCCGGTACTCGCGGGACATCTGTTCCGGGTGCTCCTGGTAGTAGGTGTAGAGGGAAATCAGCATCTTCTTTGCCTTCTCCTCCTCTTTTTTCGCCTCCGGGTTGCGGTAGACGTTCGCGAACATCAACTCCCGCAGCATGCGCATGCCCTCGGCAATCTCCGCCGACTGGCGCACATACTCCGTTCCGCGGCTCTGCTCCACAATGTCGTGGATCAGCGTATTGAGCCGCTCGCGGCATGTATCGCCAAGGACGACGCGGATCGTAATCGGGATGTCATCCTCGCTTAAAATGCCGGCACGGATGGCATCGTCCATATCGTGGTGGATGTAGGCGATCTTGTCGCAGAGACGCACAACCTGTCCCTCCAGGGTCGACGGCTTTCCCGCCGTGCGGTGGTTCAGAATTCCATCCCGCACTTCCCAGGTCAGGTTCAGGCCCTGTCCTTCCTTTTCCAGAACCTCCACGACACGAACGCTCTGTTCCGCGTGGCGGAAGCCCCCAGGATGCACCGCATTGAGCGCCGCTTCCCCGGAATGGCCGAACGGCGTGTGTCCGAGATCGTGGCCGAGCGCAATGGCTTCGGTCAGATCCTCATTCAGATTCAGCGCCCGCGCAATCGTGCGGGCAATCTGGGACACCTCGAGTGTGTGCGTCAGGCGGGTCCGGTAATGATCGCCCTGCGCAGCAAGAAACACCTGTGTTTTGTCTTTCATCCTGCGAAAGGCTTTGGAGTGGAGAATCCTGTCCCGGTCTCTCTGGTAGACGGTGCGGATGTCACACTCCGGTTCATATCGGTCCCTTCCTCTGGAATTCCGGCTGTGCGCCGCATAAGGACTCAGCTCCTGAAATTCCCGTTCTTCAAACGATTCTCTCAAGTTCAAACGAAGACCACCTCTTTCCCGGTAATATGCCTGTAACAGTTCTTTTCATTGTCCTCCTATTTCCTATATTCGGTGCCCGATTCCGATTTCCTTTTTTATTTTTCAAATTTTTCAAATTTTTTCAAAAAAAGTGTTGACGGCTTACAACTCTGGTGCTATAATACATCTTGTCGTCAGCGAGATGACAAAAACTTAAAGAACATGCGGAAGTGCTGGAATTGGCAGACAGGCCAGACTAAGGATCTGGTGGTCATTGCGATCGTGTGGGTTCAAGTCCCATCTTCCGCATGAAATTTAAAAACTACATAACATGCGGAAGTGCTGGAATTGGCAGACAGGCCAGACTAAGGATCTGGTGGTCATTGCGATCGTGTGGGTTCAAGTCCCATCTTCCGCAGAACGAAAACCCTTGTGCATGCAAGGGTTTTTTCCTGCTCAAAAAAATCAGAGGAAATTCCTTTCCGGATCCCTCTGATTTTTTATTTTTCTTTTTTTCAGAATTTTCTCTGCAATTTCTGTTTTTACAGGTTCGGTCTTACAATCTTCGGTGTATAGCCAGCCTCTTCCAGTGCTTTGACAATACGGTTCTTGTGATCGGTGCCGAATGCCTCCATTGTGATGCGGAGCTCTACTGCAGCACTTCTGTTCGTTGTGAAGAACTGGTTGTGGTCCAGTTTGATGACGTTTCCGTTCTCGTTTGCAATCACCTGGGAAACGCGTACCAGCTCGCCTGGTTTATCCGGCAGAAGAACGGATACAGTAAAGATACGGTCTCTCTGGATCAGTCCGTTCTGGATCACGGAAGACATGGTGATGACGTCCATATTTCCGCCACTTAAGATCGAAACAATCTTTTTGCCCTTGACATCCAGATGCTTTAATGCAGCCACAGTCAGAAGACCGGAGTTCTCGACGATCATCTTGTGGTTTTCTACCATATCAAGGAATGCTACGATCAGCTCATCATCATCCACGGTAATGATCTCGTCCAGGTTCTGTCTTACATACGGGAAAATCTTGGATCCCGGTGTCTGTACTGCAGTACCGTCTGCAATTGTGCTGACAGGAGATACGGTCGTTACCTCGCCTTTTTCAAAAGAAGCCTTCATACAGGCTGCTCCGGACGGCTCAACACCGATGACTTTGATGTTTGGTTTCAGCAGTTTTGCCAGTGTGGAAACACCGGTAGCCAGTCCGCCTCCTCCGATCGGAACAAGGATATAATCTACGAGCGGAAGCTCCTGAATCACTTCCATAGCGATGGTTCCCTGGCCGGTTGCAACGGTCAGATCATCGAACGGGTGAATAAAGGTATAGCCATGCTCTGCTGCAAGCTCGTATGCTTTTGCACATGCCTCATCGTACACATCTCCGTACAGAACAACCTCAGCGCCGTAGCTCTGGGTACGCTCTACTTTGATGAGCGGTGTGGTCGTCGGCATCACAATGACAGCCTTTGCACCGTAGCATTTTGCCGCATACGCAACGCCCTGTGCATGGTTTCCTGCAGATGCGGTGATCAGTCCTTTTGCGCGCTCCTCTTCACTTAAGGTGCTGATTTTGTAATAGGCACCGCGCAGCTTATAGGCGCCGGTCAGCTGCATATTTTCCGGTTTTAAGTAGACTTTATTTCCCGTCTGCTCGCTGAAATATTTGCTGTAAACCAGTTTGGTCTCCTGTGTTACTTTTTTTACAATTTCAGACGCTTCCTCAAATTTCGGGAGTGTCAGCATTTCTTCTGCCATAGTCTTTTCTCCTTGTTGTCTTTTTAAGCATTCTCTTCGGATGTATGGAACAGTGCATTTACAAACTGGTCTGCATCAAATTTCTGCAGATCGTGGATGCTCTCGCCCACGCCGATGTATTTGACCGGAATATCAAGCTCGGACTGGATGGCAACGGCGATACCGCCCTTTGCAGTTCCGTCCAGCTTCGTCAGAATGATACCGGTGACATTTGCCACTTCTGCAAACTGTCTTGCCTGCTGCAGCGCATTCTGGCCCGTGGTACCGTCCAGCACCACCAGCGTTTCCAGGTATGCCTCTGGGTACTCTTTTTCCAGAATCCGGTAAATCTTGTGGAGCTCTTCCATCAGGTTCTTCTTGTTGTGAAGTCTTCCTGCCGTATCACAGATCAGCACATCCGCATTTCTGGCTTTTGCCGCTGCGACTGCATCGTACACGATGGACGCCGGATCTGCTCCGTTCTGTCCGCCGATGATATCCACGCCGGCGCGGTGCGCCCACTCCGTGAGCTGCTCGCCTGCCGCTGCACGGAACGTATCTGCTGCCGCAAGAACAACCTTTTTGCCCTGATCCTTCAGAAGGCCGGCCAGCTTTCCGACGGAGGTCGTTTTTCCGACTCCATTGACACCGATCACCAGCACTACCGATTTCCGGTTTTCAAATTCATAGGCTGTATCGCCTACATCCATCTGTTTTTTGATGCTCTCGATCAGAAGCTGTTTGCACTCTGCCGGATCGGTAATGTGCTCTTCTGCCACCCGTTCTTTTAAGTGGTCAATAATTTTGGTCGTTGTATTGATGCCGATATCTCCCATGACGAGAATCTCCTCGATCTCCTCATAAAAATCGTCATCAATATTGGAATAGCCACTGAAAATAGAATCAATTCCAGCTACAATGCTGTCTCGGGTCTTCGTCAGACCGTTGACAAGACGTTTGAAAAAGCCTACTTTCTCCTCCGCCATACCGTTCGCCTCCCTTTATCTTTTCTATCTTACTTCTTTCGTATTGTATCTTATTCGTTTCTATTTGTCCAGTTCTCCCTCGATCAAATCGACAGAAACAAGGGTAGAAACACCCTTCTCCTGCATCGTGATGCCGTACAGACGGTCTGCCGCCGTCATCGTACCGCGCCTGTGGGTGATGACGATGAACTGGGTATTTTTTGTCAGCTTATGCAGATACTGTGCAAAACGCGTTACGTTGGAATCGTCGAGCGCCGCCTCGATCTCGTCAAGTAAACAGAACGGGGACGGCTTTAAGTTCTGGATTGCAAAAAGCAGCGCAATCGCGGTCAGTGCCTTCTCGCCTCCGGAGAGCTGCATCATATTCTGCAGTTTCTTTCCCGGCGGCTGGGAAATGATGCGGATACCTGCCTCGAGTACATCCGTGTCCTCCTCGAGCTCCAGCGTTCCCTTTCCGCCGCCGAACAGCTGGCGGAACACGCGGTCAAACTCTTTCCGGATCTCCTCGAATTTTTCCGTGAACTGCTTGCGCATACCGGCATCCAGCTCATCGATGATGCCCTGCAGTGTCTCTGCCGCTTTGACAAGATCGGTGTGCTGTGCATCGAGAAAGGCGTGGCGCTCCGAAATCTCTTTGTACTCCTCAATCGCATTCACATTGACAGAGCCAAGCTTCCGGATCGCATCTTTTACTTCCAGCACACGCCGCTTTAATTCACTGCGCTCCGGAATCTCCTCCATCTGGAACTCTCTTGCGTGGCCCGGTGTCACTTCGTACTCTTCCCAGAGATACGAGGTCTGTGCCTCTTTTGTCTCCTCCAGCTTTTCTTTCTGGCTGTTCAGACGGAAGCACTCTTTGTCCATTAGGGAAATCTGGTCGGAGAGCTGATCCCGCTTCTCGAAAAATTCTTTGTGATCTGCGCTTAATGCTTCTTTTTTCTCCTGCAGTTCCACAATCCGGCGGTCTTCCTCTTCTTTTGCCTGCACTGCTGCTGCAATCGTCTTCTGGATCTCCACGATGTCCTGCTGTTTCTTTTTGACATCGCCTTTTTCCTCCGCCGCTTTTTCCAGCATGGTGCGGCTTTCCGCTTCCAGTTTTCCTGTCTCTTCCTCAAGACGGCGGATGTTCTGGGCAAGGAATCCATCCTTCTGGGACAGATTTGCGTAATTTAACCGGATTTCTTCAAGATCCTTCGTATATTCTGCTTCCCGGCGGCGAAGCCCTGTAAGCGCCTCCTGCGCCTTCTGGATATTCTCCTGCAGCGTGCTTTCCCGCTCCACCGATTCCTGCATTTCCTGACCGATGACTTTCCGGTTCCGCTCAATCTCGGCGATCTGATTTTCAATCTCGAGACTCTCCTTCTGAAGCGCTTCAAAATCCAGACGGATTTCCGTCTTTTTCTCGCGCGCTTTTTCCAGATTCAGGCGCACCGTATTCTGCTCGATGTACTGCCGCTGCAGTTTTTCATTCAGCTCGGTGCGGAGATCGCGGATTTCATTCCGCTTATTTTTCTTCTCTTCAAGTTCCTGCTGGATTTCCCGCAGTTCCTTCGCAAGACCCTGTACGCTCTTTTCGAGTTCCTCAATCTCACGCCGTCTTCCGAGCAGGTTGCTGTTGTTCCGGAACGAACCTCCTGTCATGGAACCGCCCGGGCTCAAGAGCTCGCCCTCGAGGGTTACCATGCGGAGCGTCTGACGGTATTTCCGCTGAATCACAATGGCATGGTCGATCGTGTCGACCACCAGCGTTCTTCCAAGCAGCTGTGCCACAAGGCCCTCATACACCGGGTCGTACGAAACAAGTGCATTTGCCACACCGAGCACACCGGTTTCTCTTGCCGCATCCTCATTCACCTGCGTTTTTTTCCCGCGCATACTGGTGAGCGGAAGGAACGTCGCACGGCCGAAATGGCCCCGTTTCAGGTATTCAATCAGGTATTTCGCCGTCGCCTCATTGTCGGTGACAATATTCTGAATGCTGCCGCCAAGTGCGGTCTCGATCGCCGTCTCGTACTTTTTCTCCGCCTGCAGAAGCTCCGCCACAACGCCGTGGATGCCGGGATTCCGGTCTTTCTGCTCCATGACCTTCCGAATACTGTTTCCATAGCCGTCGTACCGCTCGGTGATGTTCTTTAAGGATTCGAGCCTTGACGCTTCTCTGTGGTAATTGGTCTGGCCGGCTTCCATCTCTTTCGTCTGGTTCGAGAGATCCGCCGTCAGCGCGGTAATCTTCTGATCTGCCTCCTGGTACTGCTGTTTCAGGCTGCTTACCGTCTCTTCGAGCGCTTCAAACGCGTTCTGCAGTTCTTCCATCTGCCCGTTCTGTTCGGACTCGCTCGTCTTTAAATGCAGCACCCTCTGGCTTAATTCTGCCTTTCGGATGCCGATCTGCTCGAGCATCGCATCGTAGCGCTGCATTTTTCCCTTCGTGGAACCCCGCTGGTTCAGAAGGCCGATGACTTCGCTCTTATCCTGTTCACTCTGCAGCTCGACTGCCTGGATCTGCTCCTGGCATTCCGAGAGAGCGGCCTCTTTCTCACTCTTTTCCGTCTCTGACGCAAGAAGTGCTTCATGAAGCCCGTCCTTTTCTGCCTGATATGTATTTTTTTCTGCCGTCTTTGTGCGGCTCTCCGCGCGGATCGCCTCCAGACGTTCTCTTAATGTGTCGCTGTTCCTCTCCGATGCATGAATCTGCTCGTTCAACACCTCGATCTGGTTTTCGAGCTGCTGACGTTTCAGTGCATTCTCCCCCGCCTGATCGCGCGCAGAAAGAATCGTCTGGTCCAGTTTTTCCTGCTCCTGTTCCAGCTTTTCATACTCCTGCTTCGTATGCTCAAAAGCCTCTTTCGTGCTCTTTAACTGCTCTTCTGTAATCCGGTACCGGTCTTCTACTTTCGCGAGATCGTTCCGGATGCGCTCCATCTCGAGCAGAAACATATTGATATCGAGGAGCTTTAATTCCTCTTTCTTCTTTAAATAAATCTTTGCCGTCTCAGACTGGCGTTCCAGCGGCTCTAACTGCCTTGTCAGTTCCGAGAGAATGTCGTTGACGCGCACCAGATTCTGCTGCTCTTCCGCCAGCTTCTTTTCGGTCACGGCCTTCCTTCTCTTGAATTTGACAATTCCTGCCGCTTCGTCAAACAGCTCCCGGCGCTCTTCCGGCTTACCACTTAAAATCTTATCAATCTGACCCTGTCCGATGATGGAATAGCCTTCTTTTCCGATACCGGTATCGTAGAACAGCTCGTTGATGTCCTTTAACCGGCACGATGCGCCGTTCATCAGATACTCGCTCTCACCGGAGCGGTAGAGCCGTCTCGTCACCGTGACTTCCTCGAAATCGACATTCAGCTTGTGGTCGGAATTGTCGAGTGTAATTGCAACCGACGCGTAGCCGAGCGGCTTTCTCGTCTCGGTTCCGGAGAAAATAACATCCTGCATATTTCCGCCGCGGAGCTGCTTGGCGCTCTGTTCGCCGAGCACCCAGCGCACCGCATCGCCAACATTGCTCTTTCCACTGCCGTTCGGCCCTACAACGCCGGTAATACCGTCGTGGAACTGCAGAATGGTTTTGTTGGCAAACGACTTAAATCCCTGCATTTCAATGGATTTGAGATACATAATTCACCTACGCTTTTTTCTGGCAAGAATTGCATCGTATGCCGCTGCCTGTTCTGCCGCTTTTTTCGTTCTGCCCTTTCCGGTACCGAGCGCTTTCTTTCCGACGCTGACCTGTGCCCAGAAGCTCTTGTCGTGATCCGGTCCCTCTTCTTTTAAGATGGTGTAAACAATCTCTTCATCCGTCTCACCCTGGATCAGCTCCTGCAGAATCGTTTTGCTGTCGTAGAAAAGCTGTTTGTGTTCGATATCGTTTAAGATATAGTTCAGAACGAACGTTTTTGCCGGTTCAAAGCCGCCGTCCAGGAAAATCGCACCGATCGTTGCCTCCATAGCATCCGAAACGATGGAATCGCGGTGACGGCCGCCGGTTGCCTCCTCGCCCTTTCCAAGGAGCAGAAAGCTGCCAAGGTCAATCTCACGGGCACAGAATGCCAGTGCCGGTTCACAGACGAGGCTGGCGCGTTTTTTCGTCATCTCGCCCTCCGGGAGACGCGGGAATGTCTTGTATAAAAATTCGCTGGATACAACTTCCAGCACGGCATCTCCTAAGAACTCCAGACGCTCGTTGCACTCCAGGCGCTCCATATGGTGCTCATTTGCGTAGGAAGAATGGCGCATCGCCATCTCCAGCAGTCCGAAATCCTGAAATTTATACTGGATCTTCTTTTCCAAATCCACGAGTTTATCAATATTATTCATAACCTGTTTTAAGCCTGTCCTTCCTCATAGTTACCGTTTGCAGGTGTTCTGCGGACGGTAACAAAGGGGCTGTCCTGTAGCAAACAGCCCCTTCGCCATTTTCTATTATTCTGCCAGTTTCTTTTTGATCGCTTCCACCGCATCCTCAACCGATACGATGTGCTCTGCTTCTTCTGCTTCGATCTGGATATCAAATTCTTCTTCAATTCCCATCACAATCTGAAATACATCCAGGGAATCCGCTCCCAGATCATCTGCAAAGGTTGTCTCCATGGTTACTTCATTCGGATCTACGTTTAATACATCCGCAATGATCTCCTGTAATTTTTCAAACTCCATCTTTCGCTGCCTCCCTGCTGCTCTTATAGTCTGCCAGATGCTCCTGCACTTTCTGCGGAATCTTCTCCTCGCTGAATGAAATGCACTGGAGAATGGAATTTTTAAATTCGTTGGCTTTTGAGCTTCCGTGCGTTTTTACAACGAGTCCTTTTAAGCCAAGCAGCGGTGCTCCGCCGTACTCACTGGCATCAAAAGACTTCAGTGTCTCTTTCAGCGCCGGTTTCACAAGAAGGGCTCCGATTTTACTGCGCAGAGATGTCATCATGCCCTGTTTTACCTTGGAAATCAGGGTCGCGCCGACGCCCTCATACAGCTTTAAGATAACGTTTCCGACAAACGCCTCACAGACAACAACGTCTGCGGCTCCGTTTGGAATTTCTCTTGCTTCGATACTGCCGACAAAGTTGATATACGGGTTTTCTTTCAGAAGCGGATACGTCTCTTTAACGAGCGCGTTTCCTTTTTCTTCTTCCACACCGATATTCACGATTCCCACACGCGGATTTTTAATGCCGACAACGTGTTCCATATAGATGGAACCCATCATGGCAAACTGCACCAGATGGGACGGTCTTGCATCAACATTCGCACCGCAGTCGATCAGAAGGGATACACCGTCTTTCGTTGGGATCAGCGGAGCCAGCGGCGGGCGCTCTACGCCCTTGATGCGTCCTACGATCGTCTGTCCGCCGACCAGGACTGCTCCGGTGCTTCCTGATGAGACAAACGCGTCTGCCTCTCCGTAGCGCACTTTTTTCATGCCGACAACAATCGAAGAATCTTTTTTGTGGCGGATCGCATTGACCGGCGGCTCTCCCGTCTCAATGATCTCGGTTGCCGGGACGATCTCAACCCGCTCCTTCGGGTACGTATATTTCTGCAGTTCTTTTTCGATGACGTCCACCTGGCCGACCAGCTGGACTTTGACACGTTCATCTGCGTTTACGGCCTCAACGGCGCCTTTTACCGGCTCCACAGGCGCATAATCGCCGCCCACCGCGTCCACTGCAACTCTGACTAAGTCACTCATGTTTTTTCCTCTTTTCTCTTTTCTAAAGCGCGTTTGAAAACTCTTTTTCTTTCAAAAAACCGTTTTCAACCACGCTCTAAAAGCACTTATGCAAGCGCTGTATTAACTATACTAAACTCCTTTGCAAAAATCAAGCACAAATGCCCATCCGCGCTTTCTCCTGTATTCCAAAAAAGCGGGTGGATTTATCTTTCCAAAATCCATCCGCTCTGTTTTGTCTTATTTTTCTTAAGAAACCTTGACTCCGCTCGAATTCATCTCATGACCGTCTATGGTTGTATTCCGTGCCATGACACCGGTATCCGGATCCAGATAATATTCCTCACCATCCTGCGTGAACCAGCCGGTCTGCATCTGACCGTTGTCCGCCAGATAATACCATTCTTCTCCGCTCCAGTACCATCCTGTCACCATGTATGAATTTTCATCAAACACGTACCAATAGCCGTCGATATTCTGCCAGGTATTGGTTGCATAGCTTCCATCATTATTCTGATACTGCCATCCGTTTTCATTCTGAACCCATTTCCCTGCCGGAATTACCGTAACTTCTGTTACCGTACTCGTCGCCATGGAAACGGTATTTCCAACCGTGTTTGTTGCCACAACGTAATAGTAATCTTTGCCCTCCGCCGAAGTATCGACCTGGTATGTCACTTCTGTTGCGCCTTCAATCGGCGTTCCTCCGCCGTTGGAATTTACGTTGTTCTTATACCACTGATATGTTACTGTGCCTTCTCCCGTTATTCCTGCCTCACAAGTCAGCTTTCCAGATGTATTTCCAACGGGAATCTGCAGGCTCTCCACCGGATTTACCGAAAAAACCGGCTTTTCCAGATTGGCATCTACATGAACAGCATCACTGTCCTCTTTTGAAATATCTACGCTGACCGAAGACGAAACCGTCGTCTCAGTTCCCATCATTTTATCCATCAGACTGTCTGTGGAACATCCTGAGAGGAATACTACACTGCACATGCATGCTGCCAGAAATATGATTCGTCTATTCTTCATATGCTTTGCACTCCTTTTTTATAATTGTTACGAAAATGTTGCAATATTGTTTCAATTCTCACCGAGACCATTATAGCACATCACGACACACCACGTCAAATCTTTTATATGACGCTTCCAGACAACCCGCAGAGACAACAAAAAAGCCCCCGGTGACGGGAGCCTTTTGCTGCATTGCACATCGGAACTGATTCCGATTTATGAATATTAGTCCATTGCAACGACTTCTTTTTTGTTGTAAGAACCACAAGCTTTGCAAACTCTGTGCGGCATCATAAGAGCACCACATTTGCTGCATTTTACAAGGTTCGGAGCAGACATTTTCCAGTTTGCTCTTCTCTTATCGCGTCTTGCTTTGGAAGATTTATTCTTAGGACAAATGGACATAGTTACACCTCCTTAAATTTGCTGAATATATCTTTGATTGCAGCCATTCGGGGGTCTAGCCCTGTGGTATCACAATCACAGGTCTGAATATTCAGATTCGCACCACAACGGCTGCAGATTCCTTTACAGTCATCTTTACACAGCACTCGAATCGGCCATTGGACTATGAGTTCATTACGAACCAGTTCTTCCACATCGAGCGCGTCTCCCTCCACAAACGAAGAGTCCTCTTCTTTTTCCTCGCGTTCTTCCTCTGACAGATTCAGATCAATCTGCAGATCGAACTCGAGCTGGAATGGAGTCGCTACCGGTGTCAGGCATCTTGCACATGGAATCTCCATTGTAAGGTCTGCACTGCCGGTGATCGTGATCACACGATTGCCTTCATGCGTAAGACCAAGGATAACAGGATGTTTTTCGATTACCCGATAGTCCTGCCCGCCGATCGAAAAAGTTTCGGATGTAAGCGGAATTTCATACTTTTCGGACTTTCCGTCCTGCGCAAATAACTTGGTCAGACTGATTTTCATATTGTTCTCCTAATCACACTTTACCAATTATACCCGGGAAGGTAAGAATTGTCAACTGCTTTTTGAATTATTTTTTATTTTCCTTTTACTAACTCTACAGTCTCCTCGCAGATTGCGATTTCCTCGTTGGTCGGGATCACGCATGCTGTAATCTTGGAGCCTTCTTTGGTGATGATCTTCTCAACGCCGCGGCAGTTATTTGCCTCAGAATCGAATTCCAGACCCATGAACTCAAATGCTTTGCAGATGGTCTCACGAAGCGGAATAGCGTTCTCTCCAAGGCCTGCGGTGAAGGTGATCACATCTACGCCGCCCATAGCTGCGATGTAGGAACCGATGTATTTGATAATGCGGTAAGCGTATGCTTCCAGACAGTTGATGGCATCCTGATTGCCTGCCTCTGCTGCTGCAGATACATCACGGTAATCGCTGGAGATGCCGGTCATGCCGAGCATACCGGATTTCTTGTTCAGAATGTTCAGAACCTCGGATACGGTCAGGTTCTCTTTGTTGCACAGATACTCAACAAAAGCCGGATCGATATCTCCGGAACGGGTTCCCATGATCACACCTTCGAGCGGGGTAAGGCCCATGGAGGTATCTACACATTTGCCGTTCTTTACAGCGGAAAGGGAAGCACCATTTCCCATATGGCATACGATGATCTTCAGATCGTTGTAGTCTTTGCCAAGGAACTCTGCGGTTCTCTTGGATACGAATTTATGAGAAGTTCCGTGGAAGCCGTATTTACGGATTGCGTATTTCTCATAGTACTCTTTCGGAATACCGTACATATATGCTTTCGGAGGCATGGTCTGATGGAATGCGGTATCAAATACTGCTACGTTCGGAACGCCCGGCATCAGTTTCATGCAGGCATTGATTCCCATCAGGTTTGCCGGATTGTGCAGAGGACCGAGGTCAGCGCACTCCTCGATAACTTTGATTACTTCGTCATCGATGATAACAGAGTTTGTGATCTTCATTCCGCCGTGCAGAACGCGGTGTCCGATGGCATCTACTTCTTCCAGGCTCTTGATGACGCCGCTCTTCTCGTTTACCAGAGCGTCCAGAACCATCTGGATTGCCTCTACGTGTGTCGGCATTGCTGCTTCTGTTACCTCTTTTTCGCCGTTCTTTGGCTCATAAACGAGGCGTCCGTCGATACCGATTCTCTCACAGAGTCCTTTTGCCAGGACGTCACGGTTATCGTAATTGATCAGCTGGAATTTCAGAGAGGAACTTCCGCAGTTTACTACTAATACGTTCATTTCTAAATTCTCCTATTTTAAAATTCTTATTAAAACTTCTGGCCGGCCTGTTCTCCGCAGCCGGCCAGAAAACCGCTTGTAATTGGTTTTATTTCGTGCTTACTGTGCCTGGCACTGTACAGCAGTGATTGCTACAACACCAACGATATCCTCTGCGGAGCATCCACGGGACAGATCGTTGACTGGAGCTGCGATACCCTGCGTCATCGGGCCGTATGCTTCTGCTTTTGCCAGTCTCTGTACCAGTTTGTATCCGATGTTTCCGGCATCCAGATCCGGGAAGATCAGAACGTTTGCTTTTCCTGCTACTTTGCTGTCCGGAGCTTTGGATGCACCTACGCTTGGAACGATAGCGGCATCAAGCTGCAGCTCGCCGTCGAGTGCGAGATCCGGGTTTGCTTCTTTTGCAATTCTGGTAGCCTCAACAACTTTGTCTACATCAGCATGTTTTGCACTTCCTTTGGAGGAGTGGGAAAGCATAGCAACTCTTGGCTCGTTTCCGGTCAGCATGCGGTAGGACTCTGCGGAAGACTCTGCGATTGCAGCCAGCTCTTCCGGATTCGGGTTCTGGTTCAGACCACAGTCACCGAATACGAATACACCGTCATCGCCGTACTCGCAGTCCGGAACTACCATCAGGAAGAATGCGGATACGAGTTTTGTGCCTGGTTTGGTCTTTAAGATCTGCAGGCATGGACGTAAGGTGTTTGCGGTAGAATGGCAGGCACCGGAAACAAGTCCGTCTGCATCTCCCATTTTAACCATCATAACGCCATAATATGTATAGTCATTCAGGATGGTCTCTCTTGCTTTCTCCGGAGTCATGCCTTTCTTTGCACGAAGCTCTACCAGCTTATCTACATAAGCCTGTGTTTTCTCGTTTTTCTCTGGATCTACAATAGTAGCTTTGGAGACATCCAGTCCCTCGCTGCCTTTCTTTACTGCCTCTTCGCTTCCGATGATGATCAGATTTGCAAGGTCCTCTTTCAGGATCTGTGCAGCAGCCTCATATGTTCTTCTGTCTTCTGACTCTGGCAGTACAATTGTTTTTTTGTCTGCTTTTGCTCTTGCTTTAATTGTGTCAATAAATCCCATGATCTTTTGACTCCTTTCGATAAATTTACTCGATATTCTCATTGTAGTACGCTTTTTGCCCTTTCGCAAGTATAAAATTCAAAACAACTGGACAAAAAATCCAAAACGGAGGAATTCTTGCATTCCTTTTCTGTTTTTGTTACGATAGGGCTATGTGATCCGCGGTTCCTCTCTATTTGGAATCGTGCTATTTTTTTCGAAAGAAGGTACGTTTTATGACCATTACCGCAGTCATTGCAGAATATAATCCTTTTCATAACGGCCATGCTTATCAGCTGGCAAAAGCCAGGGAGCTTACCGGGGCGGACTATCTTGTCGTGATTATGAGCGGCGATTTCGTCCAGCGCGGCGCACCTGCGATTCTTGACCAACACGACCGTGCGGAGCTGGCGCTTCTTGGCGGCGCGGACCTTATCTTACAGCTTCCGTGTCACTTTGCACTCGGCAGTGCACAGCATTTCGCACGCGGGGCGGTATCGCTTCTTACTGCGCTTGGCTGTGTCGATTTTCTCTGCTTTGGCAGTGAATATGGAGACACGGCGCCGTTTCTGGAACTCGCTGATGTTCTGCTCCACGAGCCGGAGGAATACCGTGAGCTGCTCTCCGGTCTGCTTCGGAACGGACTTTCCTTCCCGACGGCGCGCGCACAGGCACTTTCCGCTTATTTTTCTGACAGCGCTTCCTTCTCTTCGCTTTCAAAAGAAGAACTTGATACCTTTTTAAAAGAACCAAACAATATTTTAGGCATTGAATACGTCCAGGCACTTCTGCTGTCACAAAGCCGCATTCGGCCGGTAACGATCCGCCGGGAGGGCAGCGGCTACCACGAAGGAGCGCTTTTCACACAGGCACTCCCTTCTGCTACAGCAATGCGGAATCTTCTTTTTTCCAATCCGCATAAGGGTCCGGAACTGTCCGCGCTCGCCTCCTGCATGCCGGAAGCAGTCTATCCCGCTTTCCAGGACGCCGTCACCGCACACGGCCTGCTTTCCAGCGATGATTTCAGCCTGCTCCTCGCCGCGCGGCTCCTCACAGAAACGAAGGAATCCCTTTCCTCTTATCTTGATCTTTCGCCGGATCTTGCCAACCGCATCCTCCGCCAGCGCCACGCATGCTCCTCATTTTCAGAATTCGCCATGCAGCTTAAAACAAAGGAAATGACGTATACCCGCATCAGCCGCGCCCTGATGCATCTGCTTCTGAACCAGAAAACATTGTACCCGGCCGGCTATAACCGTGTTCTCGGTTTCCGAAAAAGTGCCGGTGCATTGTTAAAAGAGATTAGAAGACGTTCTTCTCTGCCGCTCATTGCCAAGGCAGCCGACGCCCCGCGGCTTCTTACCGGCGATGCACTTGCCGCCTTTGAGAGCGATATACAGGCCTCTCTTTTTTACGAGACTGTCCGTTCTCACAAAACAGGGACACCGTTCGTCCATGAATACACAAAAAAGCTGGTTCTGTTATAGAACCAGCTTTTTTCCAGCAGCATCATCTGCCGCTGTGGAACTGTATAGTCCTCCACAAACGGGAAAACATTTTTTGTATCTGCACTTTCTCTTGTAAAGTCAAACTGCATGAAACGCATCTCACCATTCAGTATAAAATTGATCATAACATGATGCATGATGTGTTCTGCTGTTCCCTGTGTGATTGCTTCCATCGTCATCTGCTGTTTTATCCGATTAAGATCATCTATATTGCCAGATGCATAACGCATGAGTATCTTCAAAATCAATGTACAGGATTTCTATATAATGATTTTTAAGAGCTTTTTCATATATTGCAGCCTGAACCGCTTTCTCCAACAACTGAATTCCTCCTTGTTTTCTCATGTACTATTAATGCTTCATAGCACTCCCGCTATAAATTACTTTCATCAGTAATTCCACATCAACAGGCTTAGCAACATGTTCATTCATCCCTGCTTCTTTTGCCCTTATTCTGTCCTCCGTGAACGCATTTGCTGTCATTGCAATGATCGGTATTTTCTTTGCATCCTCTCTGTCCAGAGACCTAATCATCTTTGTAGCTTCATAACCATTCATGACCGGCATCATAATGTCCATAAGAATGACATCAAATTCACCAAGTTCACTATTTCTGAACAGTTCAACAGCTTCCTGACCATCCCATGTTTTTGTCACGTCGGCACCTTTTTTCTTTCAGGAAATCCTCTCTTAGCTGCCCGCCGTTTTCTGTTTCCATTTTAATATTTGTACTCATTTGTCTGGCACTTTCAATGGCACGGAGGAGACTTTTGGATTCCGAAGATTCATTATAATGGGTGTAGTGGAACACTGCACTTTCACATAGTTTACAATCTCCACCATTCTTTTCTCTGCTTCTGCTTTTTCTGCGTGGAAGAAATAAAACAGAGAGACTACAGCTACACAGATTCCTATCAGACCGCCGATCAGCTGGATCCGTTTTTCTCCACCTCCAGATACTTCTGGGGATCATCCAGGTATTTTTCAATGATTTTCAGGGATGTGCCATCCAGACGCATCTCTTCCTGTGTCTGGCCCATCTGCTCACAGATTCCCCTGTCATCCTCTTTTGCAAAAGCAACGCCTATTCCGGTGATCATCAGAGGCTCTTCCAGGATACGGAAGCTTGCATCATAATCCTTCTTATACTGAACGATAGATTCCTCGTGTGCAGCAACCGCATCTACATATCCTTTTCCCAGAAACGTATAGATCAGCTCCCGGTGTCCCAGGATGATCAGATTTCCCAGCTTTGGGATCCTCTCATCCGTCCGGTTCAGAAAGATGCTTTCCGGTTTGGTTGTGGACTGGACAGCGGTAATCGTCAAGACGTCCTTCCATAGAAAAAACAGCCCATGATACAATCAATCTCGCCGCTCTCCACCAGTTCTTTTTTCTCCTCCCAGTTGATCTGGACAACCTTCACCTGTTATCCCATTCTTTTGAATGCTTCCGTAGCCAGTTCTACATCAATTCCTGTCGGTACACCATCCTCATTCAGATAATTGTATGGTGGATAGCTGTCGCTGCCGAGGGTAATAACAGGCTTTTCTGTTTCTTCTTTCGTGTTATCTGTGTTTTTGCACCCTGCCAGGGTGACTGCTAAATATCAAAAGTCCTAATAAAATTACTATAGTTTTTCTTAATTTCAATGAATGATTATGTTTTTGCTTTTACTACCCCTTTTTTGTCAGCAGTTTTGTGATCGCTCTTTTTAATCGCGGAATATCAATCGGCTTTCCAATATGTTCATTCATCCCGGCCTCCAGACATGCTTTCCGATCTTCCTCAAAAGCATTTGCCGTCATGGCAATGATTGGAATCTTTTTGGCATCTTCACGTTCCAGCATACGAATTGCTTTTGTTGCTTCCAGCCCATCCATGACCGGCATCATCACATCCATGATGATGACATCATACTCATCCAACCTGGAATTCTGAAATATTTCAAGTGCCTCTTTTCCGTTTTTCGCTTCTGTAATGTTCAGATGCTCCTCCCCCAGGATTGCATGGGCTATCTCCATATTAATGACATTATCTTCAACAAGAAGCACCCGTTTTCCTGACAGATCCATATCCTGTGAGTAGCTGTCCTTCTGTGAATCATTATTTTCAACCAAATAATCTATCTCAAATGGAACCGTAACCGTAAACGTGCTTCCTACATTTTCTTCGCTTTCCAGTTCTATCGTTCCACCCATCCGTTCAACAATATCTTTGACAATCGAAAGTCCCAGACCGGAGCCACTGAATGTTGTAGTTGACTGTTTGCCTTCCTGCGCAAAAGCATCAAACGCATGTTTTTGAAATTCTTCACTCATACCAAGACCGGTATCTGAACATACAAACTGAAAAACAGCCATATTCCCATCATCCGATAATTCTTCGCAATGAACATTCACTGTTCCATGAAAATGATTGTATTTAATCGCATTGGAAGAAAGATTCATTAAAACCCTGCTCAGATGTACCGGACTTCCAATCAAATATCTGTGGCGGATTGTGCTTGCTTCCACGCCGCCTTCAAATCTTACACCATTCTCATAAGCACTCATTGCAACAACTGTCAGATTATTCCTTAACAGTTCTGCCAGATCAAAGGATTTATGTTCCAACACAAGGGAACCGGATTCCAGTTTGCTGATATCCAGGACATTGTTGATCAGATTTTGCAGATAATCGGCGGACTGAAGTACCTTCTTCCTGCATTCCCTTAACTTGACCACATCATTGTTATATTTTTCAGCGATATGGATCATCCCCACAATTCCGTTTAGCGGTGTACGGATATCGTGGCTCATACGCCGGAGAAAGGCTGTTTTTGAAAGATTCGCGCGATGAGCATCTTCCATGCTTTCCTTAAGCTGTTTCTGATACATGAGTTCCCGTGATTTTTCTTCCGTAATATCTCGTACGACATAAAGCACATCCACAGCGTTTCCATGTGCATCTCTGCTCTTTACAATAAATCTGGCCAGCCGCCATTCTCCGTTTACTCCCATAAATTCAATCGAAACAGAATTCGTATTACGAAGTCTCTCTGTCAATGTATCAAAGTCAAGAAACTCCCGGTATTTTTCTCTCCCTTCCTGGGCGGCAAATGCTGTTGGAAGCCTTTCCATAACATCATCAATTTTCCCCTTTTGTCCAAGGATTTTTTGCACAAGGTCATGGCCTTTCAAAAGCTCATATGTCCGCTCTTTAACATTGGCTTGTACGATTGTTACATACAACGTAGCAATTGCGGCAATAATCTCTGACCTCTTTGTTGCCTCATCAAGAGCCTTTTTCAACAGTACCGTACTTTTCAGATTTTTCCTCACACATCCAAGATGTCCGCCAACATCAGACAGCAGTGTAATGGAAATCTCATTCTGCCTCAAATCAGGATTATCTACCCCGATAAATCCATTCATCTGATGATTGGCATAAATCGGCACCGCAATCAAGGAACATATTTCCTGTGTTTTTAACAATTCATATTCTTCCGGTTCAGAATTTTTTGTCGCTTCCAGATCATGAATCACGATTACTTCCTTGTTTTCAAATCGTTTCACCCAGTTCGGCATCGAACTGACCGGGATTGCCTGAAGGTTATCTATCTCTGGTGCCACTCCATCGGCACACCATTCAAATGTATTGCTCAGACTGTCCTTCTGATCGGTTTCCCAGTCAAAAACATATACCCGGTCTGCCCCTGTATAGTTTCCAATCGCCTGCAACAAAGAGTGAATGATTTCTGACAGCTCCTGCTCATTTTCCACCTGATCCATAAGCGATATCTGATGCAGGATCGTGTCCATACTATGTAATTTTATTTGATAGAGTTCCTGAATCTCTTTTGTTTTCATTTTCTATCCCCCCCTGCAGTAAAACTATTATGGTTACGTCTGTGAAATAACACCGTAAGAAAGGATCCTGCTACGGCAGGATTCTCCGCCTAAACTTATGCAAAAAACTGGTTTTATTATACTCTAACACTTTACTGCACACAAGAAAAACATTACCTTTTAGCGTTAAAAGGCAAAAAAAGAACAGCAACTGTGCCCGAAGTTCCAGTGATGTGTATCAAAAACGGAAATGGACTTTCGGCAGATATATTTTCTTCTGTTTCTCTGTCTTCAGGATCAGATGGAGGAACTGACAAAACAGACACAGACCCGCAATGATAAGATGCAGCTGATGATGGAACAGATCGCGCTGTCCAATAAGAGCAGCCAAAAAGAAAAAACAGATCGGCAAAAAGAATGAAAACAGCTTCCAGATGCCATATCCAGATGTTACCGCTTTGTGCCTGAAAAGTCGAAGTTGAGGAACATCATATTTTGGAGATCTGAAGATCGCAGGGTGCTGGGTACATTACAGGCGCAAGTTCCATGAGGCACTGGAGGTCATACCGAAAGATCTGAGGAAACAGTCTGTTTTGTACCTCATCATGAACCAGATCCGTGCGATTTACCGGGAGGAAGGAAAGCTTTCCGGTCTTTCATCAGACGAACGGACTGCCCATCGACTTTTACATAATAAATTCCGCTGATCCATTTAGATTCCTGCAGCGCTCCGTTCTTATCCATGTAATACCATTTTCCACCGATCTTCTGCCAGCCAGTCTGCATTTTGCCGTTTTTGTTCAAATAATACTTTGTGTTTTCTATGGCGGCCTTCACATCCACATCCGCAGAGGTATTGCTAGAACAACGGCTGCTACCGCTGAAGTTCCCCGTAATAATTCATTTTTTCTTACACTTTTTATGGGTTGCAAGTAAAATTATCAGTATGTAATATATCATACTATACATTCCTTAAAATTACTATTTTTATTTGCGCAGATGGTAAAAAAGCCGGCAGTGATCCTTTCCATTCAGGATCACTGCCGGCTTTTCAGCTGTCTTTTTAGTTTTTAAACGAATGAATCGGAGCCGGGATTCTTCCGGTGCGATTGACGAATGCCTCGCATGAGAAGTTGTTGACCGGCATGATCGGTGCATAGCCGAGGAGGCCGCCGAATTCTACGGTCTCGCCTACGCCTTTTCCGATGACCGGAATCAGGCGGACTGCCGTTGTTTTCTGGTTGACCATACCGATGGCAAGCTCATCTGCGATGATTCCGGAGATGGTCGATGCTTTCGTGTCTCCCGGGATGGCGATCATATCAAGACCTACGGAGCAGACACAGGTCATTGCCTCGAGTTTTTCAATGGTCAGTGCGCCGTCGTTGACTGCGTTGATCATACCCTGATCCTCAGAAACCGGGATGAATGCGCCGGAGAGACCGCCGACATAGGAAGATGCCATAACACCGCCCTTTTTCACCTGATCGTTCAGAAGCGCCAGCGCCGCTGTCGTTCCCGGTGCACCTGCGTGCTCGAGGCCGATCTCCTCAAGGATATCCGCAACGGAATCTCCGATCGCCGGAGTCGGTGCCAGGGAAAGGTCAATGATACCAAACGGAATGTTCAGCCGTTTCGAAGCCTCCTGTGCAACGAGCTGTCCGACACGCGTTACCTTAAACGCCGTCTTCTTGATCGTCTCGCAGAGTACCTCAAAGTTCTCGCCGCGTACTTTTTCCAGAGCATGTTTGACAACACCAGGGCCGGAAACGCCGACATTGATGATGGCATCCGCCTCGGTTACGCCGTGGAAAGCGCCTGCCATGAACGGGTTGTCGTCCGGTGCATTGCAGAAAACAACGAGTTTTGCGCATCCAAGGCAGTTGTTCTCTTTGCTTGCCTCCGCCGTCTTCTTGATGATCTCACCCATCAGTTTGACAGCATCCATGTTGATACCGGTTTTAGTGGAGCCAAGGTTGATGGAGCTGCAGACAAAATCCGTCACAGCCAGTGCCTTCGGGATAGAACGGATCAGAAGCTCATCTGCTGTCGTCATACCTTTGCTTACCAGAGCGGAATAGCCGCCGAGGAAATTGACGCCGACTTCTTTTGCCGCACGGTCCAGAGTCTGTGCAATCGTCACGAAATCCTCCGGCGTTCTGCAGGCTGCTGCGCCGACTAAGGCAATCGGGGTAACGGAAATTCTCTTGTTTACAATCGGAATACCGAACTCGCCCTCGATCTCCTCACCTACGGAAACCAGATTTCTGGCAGTCGTCGTGATTTTGTCGTAGATTTTGCGGTTCAGCTTGTCAAGATTGGAGTCGATACAGTCCATAAGACTGATTCCAAGGGTAATGGTACGAACGTCCAGATTCTCTTTTTCGATCATCTCGTTCGTTTCCTTTACTTCAAACAGATTTATCATGTCGTTTTTCTCCTTCGCTTTAGATACGGTGCATCATATTGAAAATATCTTCATGCTGGCAGCGGATGACAACGCCGATGGAACTTCCAAGCTTCTCCAGATCTTTTGCAAGCTCTGCGTTGGATTTCTCGCTCTTGGAGACGTCCGTTACCATCATCATGTTGAAATATCCCTGCACAATCGTCTGAGAAATGTCTTCGATGTTTACCTGGTTCTCTGCCAGATAATTACATACCTTTGCGATAATGCCCACGGTGTCCTTGCCTACGACAGTGATAATTGTCTTCTTCATGTTTCCATTCTCCTTTTTCTGGTTTTATGTCAAAGCCCCGGAAAAACCGGTAATGGCGGCCTTGCGAAAAACATGGTATGTAGCTCTAAAAATGTATATTTAAACCTCAATTAACGGTGATACTTCGCTTCTTTTAGCGACAGCGAGATGAAAATCACCCGAGTGATACGGATTATCACCCGTTGTGACCTCGCAGGCCACGGTTTCAAAGGCCAGTGCCTCATAATTATTTTCCTTGCTCAGATGGCCGAGCAGCACTTCCTGCAGATTGTCGTGCAGAATCTCGCAGAGGAGATGGCCTGCCGCCAGGTTTGATAAATGGCCTTTCGCCCCGGCGATCCGCTGTTTTAACGGATACGGGTACGGTCCGACCGCAAGCATGTTCTCGTCGTGATTTGCCTCTAACAAAACGGCATCCAGCCCGGTCAGATTCTGAACCGTGTAATCGCTGTAAACGCCAAGATCCGTCGCAATCGCAATCGATTTCCCGCCGGATTCCATGCGGTAGCCGACCGGCTCTGCCGCATCGTGGGAGATCGTAAACGGATGTACGGCGATATCACCCAGCGTAAACGTGTCATCCGCGTGAATCGTGTGGAAAATCCCCTCCGGGAACTTTCCAAGGCTCTTCGTCTGCTGCATCGCCTGAATTGTTCCATCCGTTGCGTAAATCGGAATACCATACCGGCGCGCCAGCACGCCAAGGCCCTGGATATGATCGGAATGCTCATGTGTCACGAGAATGCCGTCCAGCTCCTTCGCGCTGCGATCGAGAACAGCCAGCCCCGCCTCCACGCGCTTTCCGCTGATGCCCGCATCGATCAGAAGGCTTGTGGTCTCGCTTCCCGCGAAAATGCAGTTTCCGCTCGAACCACTTGCAATACTACAAAGTTTCATATTTTTTCATCCTATGGTCTAACTGTTTTTTTGTTTCCTCAAAATCGCCGCTGTTGTCGATTTCAAAATCGCAGTGGCTGCTGAATTCATCCTCGGAAAGCTGATTTGCCATGATTTCGCGAACTTTCTTCTCGGAATAGCCGCGTCCTTCGATCAATCGCTCCTTCCGGACTTCTTCATCCGCATAAATATACCACAGTTCATCACAAATTTCATCATATTTTTCTTCGATTAAGAGTGCGGCCTCCACAAAGACGTATTCCGTCCCTGCTTTTTCCGCGGCTGCAATGGCTTTTTTGATATACCGTTTTACCGCCGGATGAACGATCGAATTCAGGGCTTTTAACTTTTCTTCGTCCTGAAAAACGATCTCAGCAATCCGTTTCCGGTCAAGTTCGCCGGTCTCTGTGGTGATCTGTCTGCCGAACAGCTTCACAATCTCTCCATAGCATTCGCCGCCCGGCAGCATCACAAGGTAACCTGCCTCGTCCGCCTGGATCACCGTTGCATCATAATTCTGTCCAAGGTACGTGAGCACTTCGCTTTTTCCAGCGCCCACGCCGCCTGTAATTCCAAAAACTTTCATTCTTTTGTATCCTTTCGCTCCTGGTATGAGTGCGCTATTTCGCCTCGTACCAGTTGTTTCCTGTGTGCATATCTATCTCGAGTTTGACAGCCAGATGTGCCGCCCCGGTCATCTCCTCTTCCAGGATCTGTTCTGCCTTTTCGAGCTCGTCTTCCGGCACTTCCAGCAGCAGCTCATCGTGTACCTGAAGAAGAAGTCTGGTCTTTAACTGCTCCTCTTTCAGCCGTTTCGCCACGCGGATCATCGCTATTTTAATAATATCCGCCGCCGTTCCCTGGATCGGCGCATTCATCGCAACGCGCTCGCCGAATGACCGCTGCATAAAGTTGCTCGATTTCAGCTCCGGCATCGGCCGTCTGCGTCCGAACATCGTCACGGAATAGCCTTTCTCTTTGGCATCCTCCACGCAGCGGTTCAAAAACTCATGGATACCCGGATACGTCTCGAAATACTGCTGGATATAGGCCTCTGCCTCTTTCCGGCTGATGCCGAGATCCTGGCCCAGACCGAACGAACTGATGCCGTATACGATACCGAAGTTGACCGCCTTCGCATTTCTTCTCTGCAGCGGTGTTACCTCTTCAAGCGGCACATGGAACACTTTCGATGCCGTCATGCGGTGGATATCCTCCGCCTCGCGGTACGCCTCGATCAGGTTTTCATCGCCCGACATATGGGCCAGCACGCGGAGCTCAATCTGGGAATAGTCGGCATCCAGAAAGACACAGCCAGGCTTTGGCACGAAGGCTTTCCGGATCAGACGGCCAAGCTCCATCCGCACCGGAATGTTCTGCAGATTCGGATCGGTACTGCTGATGCGGCCGGTCGCGGTGATGGTCTGGTTAAATGTCGAATGGATTCTTCCATCTTTCCCGATCACGGCCTGCAGACCGTCGGCGTACGTCGATTTCAGTTTGGCAAGCTGGCGGTACTCCAGAATATCGGCAACAAGTTTGTGATCCGGTGCGAGCTTTTCGAGCACATCGGCGGCAGTGGAATAACCCGTCTTGGTCTTTTTGCCGCCCGGAAGCTGCAGCTTTTCAAACAGAATCACGCCAAGCTGCTTCGGGGAATTGATGTTGAACTCCTCGCCGGCCTCCTCGTAGATCTGTGCCTCCAGCTCTCCGATCCGCTCCGCCAGCTCAGCTCCGTAAACGGAAAGTGCTTCTTTTTCTGCGGCGATTCCATCCGCTTCCATCTGACGGAGCGTAAACACCAGCGGAATCTCCACATTCCGGTACAGATCCCACATGCCCTGCTCCTTCAGCAGCTTTTCCATGTTTTCCTGTGCGGCAAATACAGCATACGCCTGATGACCTGCATACGACTCCTGCTGTTCCGGCGTCATCTTTCCTGCGGCCGGAATCTTGCTTCCGCCGAAGATCTCTTCCACTGCCGGCACATAGCGGTGTACGTACTCTTTTACGATATCATCGTACGAATACTGTGATTTCAATGGATTTAATAAATACGCGGCAATTCCGGCATCAAACAGATGGGCTTCATCGGCGTCCGGCATATCCTTCAGAAATTCTTTTCCGTCCATGACGCAGAAAACCGGAATCTGCTTCTGCAGCTCAGTCAATTTTTCTTTTAAATAATCTCCGGTCAGGAAACCTTCTGCTGGGAAGTAAACAACATCCGGCTCTCCGCTTCCATACGCAACTGCCATACCGACAAGTGAACGGCTCCGATCTGCCATCGGTCCGTCCTTCGGGGTTTCTTCTGTCAGAAGAGCGGCTCCTGCCTTCTCCTCCTTCGCGATGGTTCCAAAGAGTTCTTCCGCCTCGGAAAAATCCGTTACGGTGCGCAGAAAGACGGCATCCTCTGGTTCTGCATTCGTCTCCTCGAAGCGGCCCAGCAGGTTTTTAAACTCCAGACGTTTGAACATCTCATACGCTTTTGGTGTATAAAAATTCGAGAGTGCCGCTTTTTCACGGTCGAGCTCCACCGGCGCATCGGTATCAATCGTTGCAAGTTTTTTGCTTAATTCCGCCAGATCATAATGATCACGCATCGCCTCTTTTGCCTTGTTCGGTTTGATCTCCTCGAAATGTGCATGCGCATTTTCCAGTGTCTCGTACTGCAGCAGGATTTTCGTCGCGGTTTTCTCGCCGACACCCGGCAGACCCGGGATATTGTCTGCGGTATCGCCCATCAGCGCTTTCAGATCGATGATCTGTTTCGGGAGAAGACTGTATTTTTCCAGCACTTCTGCCGTGTGGTAATTTTCGATCGTCGTCACACGCTTCACGGTCTTTGGAATCCGGATCAGAATGTGGTCCGTTGCAAGCTGCAGCAGATCGCGGTCTCCAGATACGATCGTAACTTCCATCCCTTCCGCCTCGCATTTGCGGCCGAGCGTTCCTAAGATATCATCCGCCTCATAGCCCTCTTTTGTAACAATCTCAATGTCCATTGCTGCGAGCACTTCCTGGATCACCGGGACCTGTTCGCGCAATTCCTGCGGCATCGGCTTTCTCGTTCCCTTGTACTGGTCATACATTTTGTGGCGGAATGTCGGTGCATGGAGGTCAAACGCCACGGCAAGATACTGCGGCTGCTCCTCATCGAGAATTTTAAACAGAATATTCAGGAATCCATATACGGCGTTCGTGTGCAGTCCTTCTGCATTGGACAGATCCGGTATGCCGTAAAAAGCCCGGTTCAGAATACTGTGTCCGTCCAGTAATACGATTTTATCACTCATAATAATCCTTTCAGCCAGGGTAATTCTATCACTTCAAAATAGTGCAGAGCCAGGAGCACCAGAAACAGAACGAGAATCAGCATCAGCACCCGGAAAAACGTATCTTTGTACCGGCGGTGTCTCGCTTCTTCCTCTTTTTTCTCCAGATCGCGTTCCAGAAGTCCTGTCAGATTGTAGGAATCGGGCGCGTCATCCTCGAAATATGCCATCGCACGGTTCACAATAAAATATGTCTCCAGTTCCTCGTGGCATGTATGGCATTTCCGGATATGGGAAATAAACGGTTCCATCTCTTTCTCCGGCATATTTCCCTGCACGTATGGCTGTATTAATTTTTCTGCTTCTTTACAGTCCATAAAATCCTGCTCTCCTTTTGTATCCGGCCAGTGTTTTTCTCTGGCCGTTTTTTCTGCTATCTACCATCATACACTATTTTCTTATAATTTAAAAGAGACAACCCGCCGAAAATGGGTTGTCTCTTGTTCTCTTATAAGATAACTGTTTTCTAGTGGATTTCCATTATGCACGGACAATGTTCGGGGTCTCTTTTCCTGCCTCGAAATCCAGCGCATTCTGCAGTGTGGTCTCTGCAATCGCACGCAGTGCTTCCTCGGTGAAGAATCCCTGATGTGAAGTGATCATAACGTTCGGGAAGGACAGGAGACGTGCTGTGGTGGAGTGCTCCAGAATCTCATCGGAACGGTCCTCGAATACGTTCGGGGTTTCCTCCTCGTATACGTCAAGGCCAACGCCGAAGAATTTTCTTGCACGGATTCCCTCGATCAGGTCGTCTGTCTTTACCAGACCTCCGCGGGACGTATTGACCAGGATCACGCCGTCTTTCATCTTTTTGATGCTCTCGCGGTTGATCATGTGGTATGTGCTGTCCATCAGCGGGCAGTGCAGGGAGATCAGATCACTCTGTGCCAGCAGTTCATCAAGAGTTACGTACGTAACAAAATCTTTTAAGGATTCATTCTGGTATACATCGTAAGCAATGACTTTCATGCCGAAACCGCGGCAGATTCTTGCCATAGCCGCACCGATTTTTCCGGTTCCGACGATTCCGGCGGTCTTCTGATAGAAGTTAAATCCCATCAGTCCGCCCAGGCTGAAGTCGTTTTCTCTTACTTTCGTATATGCTTTGTGCATGTGGCGGTTGACCGTCATGGCCAGTGTCATCGCATGCTCAGCTACAGCCTCCGGGGAATAACCCGGTACACGGCGTACATCAATGCCGTATTTTGCAGCTGTCTTTAAATCTACGTTGTTGAAGCCTGCGCAGCGCATCAGGATCAGCTTGACGCCTGCCTCATGCAGTGCTTCTACGGTTTTTGTTCCGACATCGGAGTTTACGAAGGCGCACACGGCATCGTAGCCCTTTGCCAGGGAAGCGGTTCTTGCAGCAAGTCCGGTTTTTAAATATTCCACTTCAATTTCCGGAAACTGCTCTTTGGTTCGGTCGAAAGATTCTCTGTCGTAGCTCTGGGTATCGTAAAATAAAATTTTCATAATGTTTTTCCTCCTCGCTTTGCGGTCATCTTATTGTTCCCGCTTACAGGTATTACTATACTTCATTGTTAAAACTTTGTCAATGTATTATTTGTTAAAATTTTATCAATTAGTAAATTTATTTTCAACATCTTTCACAACAGTACAAATTTACTGGATCACCTCGTCCAGGAACCGGGACGGCTCGACTTTCTTTTCAAACCGTTCCTCCACATAACAGAGCGTCAGCTCTTTCCGGGCGCGCGTCATTCCGACGTAGAACATCCGCCGCTCCTCCTCGATCGCCTCCGCAAGGACTGCTTTCTGATACGGCATTACGCCCTCGTTGACGTCAAGAAGATAGACCTTGTCGTACTCGAGTCCCTTGACGCTGTGCAGGGTGGAAACCATAACTCCTTCCGCACTCTCTGCGCGCTGCTTCTGTTTTTCCTTCATCTTCTGCTGGTATTCCTCAATATGTGCAAACCAGCCCTCGATGCTTTTCTGGCTCTTTGCCGCCTCCTGCAGCTCGTCCAAAACGGAAATCAGATCATCCTCTTTCAGATGGCGGTATGCAGCATATTCCTTCACATACTGTTCATAGCCGATCGCATAGCGGATGTAATTGACCGCGCCGAACGGCGATAAATGCGTCAGTGTCGTGATATCCTGCTCCAGTTTGCGGATCCGCTGGCACATCCAGTCTTTTTCTTCGTAATATTCCAGAAGTGCATCGAACGAAACAGTCGCCTCCTCAAAGGCATCCCGCGACAGATAACGGTTCGGGCGGTTGGCAATCTTTAAAAACTCGCCGCGCTTCCGGCTTCCCATCGCAAGATTCAGATACGTCAGCAGATCTTTCGCAATCCAGTGGTCATAGAGATCCGGCAGGGTATCCCGCATCTGGAACGGGATCTGTGCTTCCATCAGTTCCTCTATTGCTGTCCGGCAGCCAAGATTCGTGCGGAACAAAAGCGCCATCTCTTCATACGGACAGCCGTTTTTCTCCGCCTCCCGCAGCTCCTCGGCAACGGCACGCATCTCCTCGCGCGGGTTCTTATATCCCCGGATTGCAACCGGAGCGCCTTTCTCGTTGTTGGTGGAAATCACCTTTTCATACCGCTTTTTGTTGTGGTGGATCAGGCATTGGGACCGCTTCACGATAAATTCCGTACTACGGTAATTTTTATCGAGCACTACCTGCGCCGCGCCCGGGTAATCTTTCGGAAAATTCAGCATGATCTCCGGCTTGGCCCCGCGGAACTGATAAATCGACTGATCGTCATCCCCGACAATAAAGAGGTTATTTTCCGGCAGCGCCAGCATCCGCACAATCTCATACTGCACGGGGCTGATGTCCTGAAACTCGTCAATCAGGATATACTGAAATTTCTGCTGCCAGGCGCGGAGGACCTCCGGCCGCTCCAGAAAGAGACGTTTGCACTGCACCATCAGATCGTCGAAATCGAGTTTTTTGTTCTCCTTCCGCCATTTCTCATACGCCTCATAGATTTCGCGGAACTTTTCCTGCGGCATACAGGCGGAATAGTAATGTTCCAGCGGGATCTGATTGTTCTTCACAGTGCTGATTTCGCGCGCCAGATTTTCCTCGAGATCCTCTTCCTCCAGGTCTCTGGCATAGTGGTTGACCAGCTCGCGCATCAGCCGCTTTTTCTCTTCCTCGCTTAAAATATTGTTGCCGGACATGCGGTACGTATGGCGCAGAATCGCGTAGAATACCCCGTGGAACGTTCCAAAGGTGACCTGGGTACTCGTCTTTCCCATCGCCTTCAAATACCGCTCCTTCATCTCTTTTGCCGCCGCACGCGTAAATGTTACGACAAGAATACGAGAGGCGGAAATGCCGCTCGTTACAAGCTGGCAGGTCCGCCCCGTAATCACTGCGGTTTTCCCCGACCCCGGTCCGGCAAGGACCATCATGGGGCCGGTGGTATGCATCACCGCTTTTTTCTGTGAATTATTATATATCATTTGGATAATTTCTCAATCGCTTTGTCGATGCGGGCAAGAGACTCCTCTTTTCCCAGAACCTCAAGGATTTCCGTTGCGCCGGCCGGTGTCATCTGTTTTCCGGAAAGAGCGGTACGGATCGGCCACATAATATAACCGGTCTTGTATCCTTTTTCTTTTCCGAATGCGCTGAGCATCTCAAAGAGAGCATCATTGCTGAAATCTTCCTGCGCTGCCAGCAGCGGTTTTACTTCCTGAAGAAGTGCAAGGGAGGTCTCCTCGTTTGTCTTCATCTTTTTGTGAGTGTACATCGAAGCGTCGTACTCCGGAACTTCCTCGAAGAAGTCGATGAGGTCTGCAATATCCGGGAATACTTCGATTCTTGTTTTTACCATGGCTGCAATTTTCTTAAAATCGAGCGGACGGTGGATTGTCTTCTGGATATACGGAAGCGCCATCTCATAGAACTTCTCGTCGTCCATTGCCTTCATGTACTCGCCGTTCATCCAGCGGAGTTTTGTCATATCGAAAACGGCCGGAGATTTGCTGATGTGGTGGTAATCGAAGATTTTTACCAGCTCCTCGAGAGAATAGATCTCGCGGTTTCCTTCCGGGCTCCATCCAAGAAGGGCTACGAAGTTGACAATGGCATCTTTTAAGAAGCCCTGATCGATCAGGTCTTCATAAGAAGAATGGCCGCAGCGTTTGGACAGCTTCTGATGCTCCTCGTTGGTGATCAGCGGACAGTGTACGTAAACCGGAACTTCCCAGCCGAATGCCTCGTAAATACGGTTGTATTTCGGGGATGAGGACAGATACTCATTACCGCGGACAACGTGGGTTACACCCATCAGATGGTCGTCGATGACGTTTGCGAAGTTGTAGGTCGGATATCCGTCGGATTTGATCAGGATCAGGTCTTCCAGCTCCTCGTTGTTTACGGTGATGTCTCCGTAGATCTCATCGTGGAAGGTTGTGGTTCCTTCGGTCGGCATATTGAAACGGATGACGTACGGTTTGCCGGCTGCCAGATTGGCCTCTACTTCCTCTTTGGAAAGACCAAGGCAGTGTTTGTCGTAGATCGAGATTTCTTTTCCGCCTACGTTACGCTTGCACTGGCTCAGGCGCTCTGCGTCACAGAAGCAGTAATAAGCGTCACCCTGCTCTACCAGCTGTTTTGCGTATTTCAGGTACAGACCTGCTGCATTACGCTCGCTCTGTACGTACGGGCCGCAGCCGCCGTCTTTGTCCGGTCCCTCGTCGTGTACCAGGCCGGTCTCTTTTAAGGTACGGTAGATGATATCAAGTGCGCCTTCCTGGAAACGCTCCTGGTCGGTATCCTCGATACGGAGCATAAAGGTTCCGTCATCGTGTTTTGCGATCAGATACGCATACAGGGCAGTACGCAGATTTCCTACATGCATCCGGCCTGTCGGGCTCGGTGCAAATCTTGTTTTTACATTGCTCATTTTTCTTTTCTCCTGATTTCTGGTTTTTCTGGAACAATCCTTTTGTCTGTTCCCTTCCACCATTTATTTAGAATGGAAAACAGCCCGGCGTTTCTTCCGAGCTGCACCATCCTTCCACTTTTGCCAGCGGCAATGCTCTTTTTCAGACCTCTACGCCGTGCTGTTTCAAATATTCCATAAAGTCGCCGACGGTAGAAAGGTCTGTCAGTTCGTCGGTGTCGATTTCAATTCCGTACTCGTCTTCTAATGCCATAACCATCTCGTAGAGATCCAGGGAATCTGCACCCAGGTCATCTTTAAAAGAGGTATCTTCGTTGATGCTGTCTGCATCACAGTTGAGCTGTTCTACTAAAATTTCTTTTATCTTTTCTAACATTGTTCTGCTCCTTTCTGCCTCTACCCGGCAGCCAGTATTTCTTTCGAAAAAAGTGTATCTGTTATTCCGGCATTTGTCAATAGATTTTTCTACTTTTACTGTTCTTCCGCCTGTGCCTCTCCTTCTCCGCTCTTTCCATCCTGGAACACAATAAAGCGGGAGACGCACAGGGCAATGCCGATTTCCGTCAGGATAAAGAGCACCGATGTTCCTCCGTAACTGATAAATGGAAGGGTAATTCCCGTTGCCGGCATCAGTTTCAGAACGACACACAGGTTCAGAATAACCTGAATGGAAATATGTGCAAAAACGCCGCTCACCATCAGCATTCCATACGCGTCCGGCGCATTCTGTGCAACCACAAACAGACGGTACAGCAAGTAGCCAAACAGCAACAATACAAGAAGCGCGCCAAATATTCCAAGCTCCTCGCAGATGATCGAGAAGATCATATCGTTCTGTGCTTCCGGAATTGTTGTAATCTTCTGCGTACTGTTGCCAAGTCCTTTTCCGAGAAATCCACCGGAGCCAATCGCATAAAGTCCCTGCAGAATCTGATAGCTGCCTCCGGAAAGCCATTCATAGATACGGTTCGACCGGAAGTCACCGCCTATTCTTTCAAAGATCTGCAGATTATTTTTTAAAATGATAATCGCAAAAACGCCAATTACCGCCGCGCCCGGAATCACACGCGCATAAAATTTTACCTCCGGGTCCGCCAGAAACAAAATGACGCAGGCGATGAGTCCCAGAATAATGGCGGTACTCAGGTTGTCCGTCAGAATCCACGCAGCCAGCGCCTGCAGCACGCCAAGTCCGAGGACAATCGCTTTTGCGCGGATGGTACGCATATTTTTTCCCATCTTCAGGATAATGTATGGCAAATACAGAATCAGCCCCAGCTTTCCAATCTCCGCAGGCTGAAGACTGACACCGACGATCCGGAGCCATCTTCTCGCCCCATAGGCTTCATAACCAAGCGGCGTAAACCTTACCGCCGCCATCAGAAGGAGACTTCCCCAGTATACCAGTGCTGCAATCCGCTGGAACCATACACTATGATAATCTACAAACTTCGACAATATCACAATCCCCACCAGAACAATAGCAGAAAGCCCCGCCTGATGCGTGAAATAATACATATCATTTCCTTTGAATGTACTGGCCGCCTCGTAGGCGCTCGCGCTGTACAGCATAATCAGTCCGAAGCTGACCAGCAGAATGGTGCAGGCCAGCAGGTTATAATCATAAAAATCCGAAGGAAGTTTTTTCTTCCTCTTTTTCTTCTTTTCTTTCTTCTGGGATGGCATGTTTACTTTCTCTGCCATGAAGTTTCCACCTCCATTGTTTTACTCCATTTATTTCAGTGCATAGCCAAGCAGGCTGACAAAGCCCGGATTTCGGTCGGTCGTTCCGAGGATAACCTTACGCACCAGCTCCGGATCGTCCGTGATAATGTTGTCCACGCCGCAGTTGACCATCCGCTGCATATCTCCCTGATAATTCAGCGTCCAGGCACAGACTTCTTTACCAAGACTGTGCGCATGCTCTACAAAGCTTTCTGTGATGTACGTATATTTTACAGAAAAGAAGTCCGCCGCGTCCATATCCTCCAGGCCTCCGTACGACATTTTCATCGTATACCCGGTCTTGATATCCGGATTGATTTTCTTTGCCTGCCTGAGGAAATTGTAGTTCATGGAGGTCAGCACACACTGATCCACAAAGTCATTGTCCTCGATGATTTTCACCACTTTTTTGACAATATTCTGGTTGTGGCCGTTGTATTTTACTTCGATATTCAGGTTGATTTTTCCTTTCGCGTACGCGATGACTTCTTCCAGCTTCGGAATCTGCTCGCCGCGGAATTTTTTGTTGAATCGTACACCGGCATCGAGCTGGCTGATTTCATCGTAGGTCAGGGTCCAGATGCTGGCATTCAGACCGGTTGTCCGCTTCAGATTTGTGTCGTGCATAAGGACAATCTCACCATCACTCGTCTCCTGTACATCGATCTCCGCGTAATCCGACATGCTGTCCACTGCATATTTGATCGCGCTCATCGTATTTTCCGGTGCTTTTCTGGCTCCGCCCCGGTGCGCTGACACCGAAATATACTGGGAGGAAGCCGTTGCCTCTGCACGTGTTGCGCGCATGGCATATACAAGATAAACCGTTTCTCCCGCCAGCATGGCGATCGTGAGAACCACCGCCGTTACCGGACCGCAGAAGGTGCGTACCAGCTTCGAGCTCGGCTTTTTCGTTGTCCGGCTCTTCTGGTAGCCCTTTCGGGAGGAACGGATAAAAATCAGATACAGATACGTAATGCTTCCGACAAGGCCGAACGCTCCGCCGATCAGGCTCATCGTCGATTTGACCCAGTCACCGTAGACGATGACGGTACTGACAACGGTAGACGGCGTTTTCACCAGCTTTGCATAGGCAACGACAGCCGTTCCGAAAATCAGATACAGAACCCACGTAATCAGAAAAATCATCACCTGGAAAGAGACGTTGATGCCAAGCTCACGCAGCACGCGTTTTTCCAGTGTCTGGCGCACCCGCAGATGGGTATTTTTCTCTTTTTCCGTCATCATGCACCGGAACGGGATGGTGTAGGAAAACACAAACGAGAACGCGACAAGCAGAATCGTCAGCACCACCGGGATCCAGTATGCCGGGAAGGCATTGAAAATCTTCGTCAGGGAAACCTGAAGCAGTTTCATACTGCGGATGGCGCTGTAGCTGCTGTGCAGCCAAAGGTACGGGAAGCTCGCCGCCATGTAGAAAAACCAGGTCCACGGGCGGGCGCGCACAAACTGTGCGGCTCCTCTTCCGCCGGCAAGCATCATGGCAGGAACGGAAATCCGTTTTCGTTTCCAGGAGGCCTCCAGAGCCGCCATGACAGCATAGATTTCAAACAACATACAGAAAAAGAAAACAAGCAGAATTCCAAAAATCAGCAGAAGGGTCAGCGGATGCAGCATGATCTTGTTGAAGTTTTCCGATGTCATATAACTCGTTCCCAGCTGTTTTAAGGAAAAGTTGATCGCCGCATTGGCGAGTCTTGAAACCAGCTGGCTGGAAAACAGGCGGTAGACCGTCTCAAATATCACGATGCTAAGCAGGTCTTTCTGCAAAAGTTTCCATGCCATATTCAGATAAATTCGTATCATTCCTGCATTTTTTACTGCCTTTTTTCTCATCTGCTGTTGTTCTCTCCTGTCAGCCGCAATTCCCCCCGATGAATCTGTATGCAAAAATTACCTTTATTTTTTCTCTTTTGTATTTTACATTTGACACTTCGAGTCTTTTTTGAAGCTCTTTTTCTTTCTGTTCATTTTAAACTATCTTCCAGTATAACACAAAACCGGGTCTTTGAGTATTCTTTTTTCTATTTCTGGTTGCACCACTTCTGCAGTTTTTTTACCATGGCGGATGGGCTGCTTACTGTGCCGTCGATTGGCGTGCCGAGTTTTTTCTGCCAGGCGAGGATTGTCTGCGGACCGATATAGCCGTCCATGCCGGCCGATGCCCATTTCTGCATTTCTTTTACAAGGGCCGATCCGCCTTTTGGCGTACTGTCCCACTCGGCGGCTGTGATGCCATCACAGAATTTCCGGTTGACGGCCAGCTGATTGCTGATTTTTCCATCCTGCGGTGTGCCGAAAAGTTCCTGCAGACGGCGCGTCAGATTTTCGCCCCAGATTCCGTCCTCTGCGACTGTCTTTCCGGATGGCTTTGCTGTCTCTGCCGATTTTTCTTTTGCGGGACCGGCATAACGGCAATACGCTGTATGGCAGTTGACCCAGCCTGCCCCTGAGAGAAGCCGTCCCCAGCTTGTGTTCTGGATTTCCGTCACCGTGTAGCTTCCCTGATCCCGGATCGTTCCGGCAATCCTGCTGTCCGCATCCGGTGCCTGACGGATGTTGAGGGCCGCTGTCTGCACCTGATAGATCCCGGGCGCATACGTTTTTCCTGTTCCGCTGCCTGCTGTTCCCGTTCCTGTGCTCCCTGCACCGCTTCCGATCATCCGCTTCATGCGGTCCCAGTCACCGCGGTTCATGATCTGGCTCGGACAGTATTTGCTGCAGATGTCATAATGACGATAGACTCTTTCCAGCGGAATCCCCGTCTCCCGCATGATCTCCCGCACCAGTGCCGCAGTATTCTCAAATGCTTTTTCATAATTATACCCGGCCTGCACACACATCTCCACACCGATGCTGTTCTTGTTGCCGTACTGCTGAAACAGATTTTTTCCTCCGTAATTAATGCCGACATGCCAGCACCCCCGGCTGTGCGGTGCCGCCTGGTAGGCTGTGTCACCGTCATCGACGTAATAGTGTGCGGAAATGTTCTGGAAATTCCCGTCATGCTGTGCTCTCGCATGTGCCCGCGCATCGGCACCTGCTGCGAAGTTGTCGGTGTTGTGGACTACGATACATTTGGGATTGTTTTCCGCATACGTATTCTGATTGCCAAGATACGACCGATCAATTCTCATATTCTCCCCTTTCTGACGGTTCAGACTGCTCCGGCATAACACAGATTTTTTGAAGCGCCGTTCACTCCGGCTTATGGATCTGCTTGATAATCTGATTCACATAATTGCTCAGCCCCGCCACCAGAATCCCCTGCGTGACCGCCGTAAAAACCGCCATCGCCCCCTCCTTCGCCGTCTCAATCTCACTCGTCGCCATCACCCAAACCGCACACAGCACCATGCTGATGCCGCCTAAGATCAGCGGAATGTACTTATTCTTCACCGCCTGCGACTGCCGCAAAGCAACACCGAAAAAATACAGCACGAACGCAACGACGATGAGTTCGGGCTTTACATAATTCATTGCTTCCATGGAACATCCTTTCTGACTGTTCTGTTTTTGAAAGTCTTTTTTCTATATTATGATGGGATAATGATTTACGACTGGATAAGATTTTCTTACTGTAAACCCAAAAAATCCCACCTGTTTTTCAGATGGGATTTTCCAGTGGTGTGCTGTTCTTTGATTTTTAATTTACTATCTTGTGCAGCAATTCCCCTGACCTGCCCCTGGCTGCGGTGCCGCACAGAAAGTCTTTGCATCAAACGACGGATTAAACGCATAAAAGTTCTTCGAATTCAATTCATCCTGTACAGAACGCAGTGCTTCACCAAAACGCTGGAAATGCACAACTTCACGCGCCCGCAGGAAACGAATCGGATCTGCAACTTCAGGATCTTTTACCAAACGAAGGATGTTATCATACGTTGACCGGGCTTTCTGCTCTGCTGCAATCATATAAGAACAACTTTTGATTAAAAGTTCCAGTGAATTTCAATCGGAACGTCCCTTGTTCCCGGAATACGTTTGCCGACAGATATATAATCAATCAGCGTTTCCACAATCTCGCGGGTAAGATGTTCCAAGTTGGTATATTGTTCAATCAGTTCGCGGCGATTATCGCCCGCCGCAATTTTTTCTTCGATTTCGGCTAACTGCTTTTCTCCGTCAGCAATCACACGTTCCAAACGGTCGCGCTCTGTGGTAAATCCTTTTGACATATCCACATAATCGCTTTCAGAAATTAAGCCCTTTACCTTATCCATATAAAGCTCTCGAATACCCTTTGAATACTCGTCAACCTTTTTTTGATAAACGGTAAGGTTAGAGAGTAGACGGGCTTTCTGCTCCTGTAAGTTATCACAAAATTCAATGTTCTGTTCTAACTCGTCTTTGTCAAGATATTCGGTAGCCAAACGGTTCAACTCGTCAATTACAAGTCGTTCCAGTTTATCAACAGAAATAAAAGAGCCAATACAAGCGTCTTTTGCTACATGGCGGTTAGAGCATTGCAGATAATGTTTATTGTGATTTTTGGAAGAACGCATTGTATAACCGCAGTTCGCACAACGGGCTTTTCTTGCAAATAAACCGATTGTGCCAACATCAAAGGGCTTTGCCCTTTGTTCGATTAACGCTTGCACTCTGTCCCATAACTCCCGGTCAATAATAGGTTCATGCGTTCCCTCGACAATGTACCATTCGCTTTTCGGGCGGGGTTTGTTTTGTTTCGTCTTATAGGACACACTACCATATTTCCCCTGCACCATATTGCCGATATAGATTTCATTTATCAGCATATCGGAAATAGCAAAGTATTTCCAAAGAGTGCTGTTTCTTGTTTTCGGCTGTTGGTATCGTAAGCCATGTAGACGTTTATATTCTGTTGGATTTGGTATGCCCCGGTCATTGAGCATACGGGCGATTGCAGTTTTACCGTAACCTTGTGAAAACAGGGTAAACACTTCTCGAACAACGGCAGCGGATTCTTCATCAATAATCAAATGCCCTTTTTGGTCTGGGTCTTTCTTGTAACCATAAAGAGCAAATGCGCCGATATGAAAACCATTCATACGTCTGTTTGTTAAGACACTTCGGATATTTTCAGACATATCCTCTAAGTACCACTCATTGACAAGCCCGTTAATTTGACGGGATTTTTTATTTCCCTTGTTAGCGGTATCTGCATTGTCAACAATACTGATAAAACGAATACCCCAAATAGGGAATAGTCCATGTATGTACTTTTCTACAAGTTCCAGTTCGCGGGTAAAACGTGACTGTGTTTTGCAAAGGATAATATCAAATCTGTGTTGTTCTGCGTCTTTGAGCAAACGGTTAAATTCTGGTCTGCGGCGGTCAGAGCCGGTATAGTCGTCGTCGCTGTAAATGTTGTAAAGTTCCCACCCCTGTTCCATAGCGTATTGCAGCAGCATAGCTTTTTGATTTTGTATGCTGTTGCTGTCGTCGGTTTCAAATTGCTTGTTTCTATCTTCTTCGGATAAGCGGCAGTAAATAGCTACTTTCATGTTCATATCTCCTCAGAGATAAAACAAGCTCCCTCTAATGGAATTATACCATAATAGAGGAAGCTTGTCATTATCGCTGCGCCGCGGTTATTCCTTTATTTTTTTCTAACTTATTGATAAGCTCAATCCATTTTTGCGTGAATTGGCTTTTAGTAGTCGTATTTTCGCCGCTTTTGAAAACACTACTACAAATGTTCTTAGATTTTTCGTTATTTGCCATAATTAGCCCCCTTTCAAGAATGGCTAATACACTATATGAAAAGTGGCAAGTCCACTATTACAACAAAGGGGCTTTCATCGGACGGCTGTTAGCACAACCTCGCGGGAGTTCCACCCCTGCCCGTTAAGGCAGCTCTACCCAATGCCTGCGACGCTTTTAACGCTCGGACTATGGCTATAAAGGCTTGTCTACCCTTAGTGCGTGTCGTCGCCACAAGCCGCTACACTTGTTCCCCGGCGTGGTGGTGGTCGCTCGACTTTCTCCAATAGAGGAAAAGTGTCATGGCGCACCCGCCGTATGGCTCGACGCAAAAAGGACGTATCCGATTTGCCCTATACTGCGTCGCCGTTATCTTGCGTCGCTTTCTTTTTCAAGGAGCAAGCAAGGTCAAGTCAACAGGCAGCGGAAAGGGGGACGCTGCTTGTGGTTATCTCAAACCTTGAATGAAAGGACTGCCCGCATAAGACGCGAACGCAAACGGTCGCGTATATCCTCGTCTATGCCCCAATAGGTATTCCCGCGCTCGTCGCGCAGCTTTCGCATAGATAGGGACGCTATGTAACTTTCGTAATGCTGTACGACAATGTTCATAGCTTCCGGGTCGCCCTTAGTTGCGGCTATGATTACCGGGTAAGGCAACAAGCCGCGCTCGTCCTGTTCTGATTTAATCTGTGTAATCATAGGCGCGTTCCTCCAAATAGCGTTTTAACAGCTCAAAAGAGCTTTCCCGGCGATAGCGTACTGTTGTTCTCGGAATGTTGCAGAGCTTTGCAATTTCTGTTTCGCTCATATCAAAAAAGTAATACAACAGGACAGCTTCGCGCTTTTCTTCCGGCAAACTGTGCAGAGCTTCGGCAAGCAGCTTCGCAGTAATTTCCTTGCCACCAACAACAAAAGACTGTTCCGCTTCATCATCTACAAAATACTGGTCGTAGACAAAAAGCTGATTTTCTTCCTGTGGCGACAGGTCGGAAAAAGTAACCTCGCGTAATTGCTGCCGCTTAATGTCCCTGCTGGCGTTCATAGCTTCCCGCTTCAACGCCTGTTTGCAAAAGCCGTTAAAAGCGCAACGGATTTGCCATTGGGTACGAATAGGCTCGTTCATGTTCTCACCCCCTTTCGCAGCCGCGAAAGCGGTAGAGTTTTGAAATGTCCCCTTTCGTAAACCCTCAAAACCACGCACCCCCGAATAGTCGGAGGTTTTACGGAATTTCTCAAAAAATTTTTTGAGAAAATGCAAAATGCGCCCGTCTGCAAAACGCAGACGGGCGCAAAGGAAATATCGCAAGTATATATATGAGTTTTTAGTTCATCTATGTAGCCGGAATATCCCATTGGCGGGTAATGGCTTTTTTTGATAGTAACCCATTAAGGCATAGTAAAAAGGACATGGCGATACCTCCTTGATACCGCCATATCCTCAAAAAAGGGTAACTTTAACACACCCTCCGTATTCTCACTTTTGAAAAAGAAAACAGCGGCTTTGATTGTTATTTCAAAACCGCTGTTAGGTTGCTTCTATTCTGTAAGGCGCGTGAAAATTTTACCGCCGAACAACGGTTTTTTTTATTTTCCGTTGGGCGGTTTCTACTTTTACGTATTATTTGACTACTTCCGTACTATTATCACTATTGATTTCTAACTTGTTTTGTCCCTCTCCAATTATCCTTTGTTTACAAGCGAAAGTTTCCTTGTTATAAGCCGCTTTATTAAAACGGGTCGTAATATCTAAAGTAGCATTACTGTTTTTTTCGTCATAATCCCTCCTACATTAAGTCTTTGTTTTCAACACCCTGTATGGAGAGAAAAGCAAAAATCAGTGAGATAAGCGTTAATATGACAGGGAATATAGCATTGTTTGCCATAGTAAAGTCGCCTATGTTTGCCTGCGTCAGTATAATAAGCAAAAATGAGGATATGATAGTTGCTTTTGACGATTTCATAGCCAAGCCAATAAACAGGGCTATAAAGCTCATTGTTACTATGACAACCGATTTCAAAATTAACTGCACATAAAAGCTCAAACTTGCCATATTAAAATCAAGTGGAAAAGCAGATACCATAAACTGTGAACCAATCAAAATGCACCCATAAAGTAATAACTTTGTAAGCACTAAAGCAGTAAAACTAAAAATCCATACCGCAAGCATTTGTGAAATAAGGATTTTCTGTCGCTTTATCGGATAAGAAAACATTAAATTCATGGTTTTATTCTTGTATGCACTCACAATGAACGAAGAAAGCATAACACTGGTAAATACAAGGAAAGACATACTTGTAAACAATTCAATAGGCGAAGATATAGTATTATTGCCGGGAACTGCGTCTGGTACGCCAGTATCCGGGTCGTTTGCAATACCAAGATAGGCAAGTGCGAACATGAATAGACAGAGAACCGCTGCCAAAATTACAGCATTACGGACATATTTGCCGATATTGTTTTTCTTCCATTCCAACTTAATCAGTTTCAACATGATTTCTCCACCTCCCCAGTCATTTTTAGGAAGTAATCTTCCAAAGTTTCCGCTTTTTTGCCAAGAGATATTACCTCAACATCATTCAAAGCAAGAGTTTTCGATAAGTCTTGTGTTGATACATGGCTGTCATAAATGCGGATTTTTTCGTCCTCAATAATCTTAAAATTATCAACTCCAAGTTTTTCACTTAACACATAAGCCGCCTTTTTCGTATTTAGTACAGACAATTCAATATAGGCTAAACTCATTTGCTCGATTTCTTTCATGCTGATTTCTTTCATCATCACACCATGATTGATTACACCGACAGTATCAGCAATACTTTCAATCTCTGAAAGAATATGACTGGAAATCATAATTGTTATGCCATATTCGGTGCAGAGTGTTTTCAACAGGTCGCGGATTTGCTTCATTCCTGCCGGGTCAAGTCCGTTTGTCGGTTCATCAAGGATAAGCAGCTCCGGCTTACAAAGAATAGCGCGTGCAATTCCAAGACGTTCTTTCATGCCAAGAGAGTAATTTTTAACGAACTTCCCGGCTGCGTCGGATAAACCCAACATATCAAGCGCATTTTCTACGCTGCCATGATTGTAGTACCCCATATATTCACAATGGAGTTTCAGATTTTCATATCCTGTCATGTGGTCGTAAAAGGTGGGAAATTCAATGATACTTCCCATTCGTTTTAAGACCTCATAGGATTGTGGTGAAAGTGTTTCTCCAAAAATCTCAATAGTTCCATTGGTAGGCTTCCAAAGGTTTGTAATCATCTTCATAACCGTTGTTTTACCTGCTCCGTTCGGTCCTAAAAAGCCATAGATTTCTCCTTTTTTTATGTGGAGATTAACGTCATTTACAAGATTTCTTCCGCCAATGGTTTTCGTAATGTGATTAGTTTGTAAAATGTACTGCATATTTCTTATCTCCTTTCTACATACCATTGTAACGGTTTCGATTTTCAAAACTCTTGAATAATCCTTACAAATTTCTTTCGCGGCATTTAGTAAGACATTTTTTTAAGTTTGACACTAAATACTGTCTTTATATTTGGAGTGCTGTCTAAAATAATATCTCCGCCAAGCTGTAATGCTAAATTTTTAGAAATTGTCAACCCCAAACCATTTCCCTGTATATTACGATTTCGGGAGTCCTCCATAGTAAAAAGGCGGTCAAATACACTAGCTGCAAAATTTTTGTCAATGCCTTTTCCCTTATCAATCACATCAATAAATACTGCGTTTTTATCTGTTCTTAAACTTATTCCTAAATATTTTCCATCTGCTCCATACCGGATAACATTAGAAATAAGATTAAATAAAATGCGCTGTATAGCTTCTTTATTTCCATGAACGTAAACAGAAGTTTCCGGTATATCAATATCAACTTGAAAAATTTTATTTGTCAGTATTCCATAAAAATCTAAGATACTTTCACGACAAACCTCGCACACATCAATTCTTGATAGTTCTATATCCATATCGCCAGACTCTAACTTTGCCAAAGTGAAAAACTGGTTAATCAATTCCATGACGTTTTCTGCTTTCTGCTCGATTTTTCCTAACATTTCGTCTGTACTTGTCCCATTGATACGCATAATTTCCAAATATCCCAAGATGACAGTCATAGGTGTCTTTATATCATGCGAAATATTAGAAAGCATTTTTTTTGAAGCAATTTCCGAACGACAATAATCAGCTTTTACTTTCAGATGATTTTCCAACAAACGGTTTATTTGCGCAGCAAGTTCCATAAGTTCTTTGTTTTCGGTAAAAACCATTACGCGCTCGGAGCTGTTTGTATCAGTTATTTCTTTTAGCTTTTCGCTGATTTTTTGTATTTTTTTCTGTATTCCAGTGCGAAAAGCAAATTGCTGATACAAAACTGTTATGAGTAAAATTACAATACAAATCAAAAGAAAAAAGATAATCGTCGGCTCACTCATAGCGTATCTCCCAATTTATAACCAATCCCCCAAACTGTTAGAATATAACGGGGATTTCGGGTATCGTCCTCAATCTTATTCCTCAATCTGCTGATATGCACATTAACAGCATTTTCATCTCCTAAATATGCGTCATTCCAAACAAGGGAATATATTTGTTCTTTGGTATATACCTTTTTAGGGTTTTGCAATAGTAATTTCAAAATATCAAATTCCTTTGCGGTCAATTCAATATTTTTCCCTTTTTTAGTAATGGAATAGTCGGATAAGTTCATTACCAAATCTCCGGCAGCCAGTATAGCCGGAGCAGTAACCGATGTATTATCATACTGGGTTGTTCTTCTTATATTTGCTTTTATCCGGGCTAAAACTTCTGCAACAGAAAAGGGCTTTGTAATATAATCATCAGCACCTAATCCCAAACCTAAAGTTTTATCTGCTTCGGTATCCTTTGCCGACACAATAATAACAGGAACTACGCTGTTTTTTCTGATATACTGCATAACGTCCATACCGCTGATTTTGGGTATCATAAGGTCTAACAAAACTAAACTAAATGTAGAAGTATCGAATTGATTACAGGCTTCTTGTCCGTCAACTGCACAAATAACTTCATAATTTTCAGTCGTTAAATAACTAGTCAGCATTTCGCTGATTTCTGTATCATCTTCAATTAACAGAATTTTGTGTTTATTCATAAATTGCTTTTTTCTCCTTTCTTCTGCCGTCAACAGGTTTTTCTGCGTCCTTTGGTATCAGCCACATATAACCGATTTTAGAAACTCCCGGTATTCTATCTTCTTTACAAAGTATCTGTACTCGCCTTTCAGAAATCCCCCATTTCTTTGCTGCTTCGGGGCAAGAAATATATTCCATAGTCAACCGTCCTTTCTTCAAATTCTATCAGAATAATTATACTCGGATAGACGAACAATAGCAAGTGTATGATATGCTCTATTTCTATCCGTACCATGATGTATGTAATCATATCTCGAAAGGAAGATGAAATATACAATGTAGTTGGGTGAAATGACTATGAAGCAGAACAAAGAAAAATTTGATTTTAAGGCTTTCGGGCAAGCTATTAAAGCCGCAAGAAAAGCAAAGGGAATATCACGCAATCAGTTAGCCGATACACTGAATATTGCGCCCCGATATATCGCGTCCATTGAGAACAGCGGGCAGCACCCAAGTTTACAGATTTTATATGAGCTTGTAACCCTGCTTGATGTATCAGTAGACCAGTTCTTTTTCCCTGAACGGGAACAGGAAAAGTCCACGCGCCGCCGTCAGCTCGATACCATGCTCGACGGTATGAGTGAAAAAGATTTGAAAATCCTGTCTGCTACTGCCAAAGGAATAGAGGAAGCCAACAAGGACGAAACGGGAGAATAAAGTTCTCTCGTTTTTGTTTATATAGAGTGATTGAAGCGTCGCAGATTGCGGCGTTTTTCTTTTGGGAAAGTTCGTCAAATTTGCCGTTCCCGGTGTTGTAGGTAGTAAGGGATTAAGTTTCGTAGCAAGCATAGGAAAAGAGTACCCTTTTCCGTATTTTCGCCCTCCCGTCCTGTGGTGCGTCGGTTGAAAATTGCTTGTTGGGAAGTGTCCCAAACCCTCGGAATGGAAAG
>NZ_QUHK01000129.1:0-512 GCF_003479665.1 Blautia sp. AF14-40 | reverse complement strand
ATGTCATTCAGACAAAGTTTACCCGCCCAAAGGAGCGACCTTACAGAACCGAAAACCTATACGCTGTCTTGGAAAAGCAGCGAAACTTAGAAAAGGAGGTATCAGCGATTGTCAAAAGGACAAACAAAAAAGACGCGGGAAGCCGCAGGAAACAGGCGTAAGCTGACCCGCGCCGAAAAGAAACAGATTGCCGAAGCTATCCGAAAGGCAAAAGGCGACGGCAAAGCCCGCACCGCACAGCAGACCATTCCCTACCTTGCCATGTACCCGGACGGTATCTGCAAGGTTACGGAAAAGAAATATTCAAAGTGCGTCGTGTTCGAGGACATCAATTATCAGCTTGCACAGGCAGACGATAAGACCGCCATTTTTGAAAACTGGTGCGATTTCCTCAATTACTTTGACGCAAGCGTGAGCGTGCAGCTTTCTTTCATCAATCAAGGGACGCAGCGGGAACAGGCAGAAAAAGCTATCTCTATCCCCGCACAGGAGGACGCTTTTAACTCTATCCG
>NZ_QUHK01000128.1:0-513 GCF_003479665.1 Blautia sp. AF14-40 | reverse complement strand
GATTTCTCTCCTCAATAAAAGCATCATTTTATTCATAAGAATTATACCATTAGCAAGTGAAAATTGAAATCCGTCTTTTAAAATAATATATAATATGAAAACCTTTAAATCTATCAATGTCATTAACTTTAGCAAAAAGCAGAAATCGTAAGCCTTTGTAAAACTATGATTTCTGATTTTTATATGGACATACTTATCCCTTTCTCTTTGTACTCACATCTTTTAGATCAGTATGCTCTTTTATGAGTATTCGAATATTTTCCTGCTAACTGACCTTTCGTTCTGGTATAATGTCGGTCAGGTCGAACGGGAACAAGATTCTTACTGATATCTTCGTATATTTGCTGAAATAATATATTTTTCTTTTGATTATCTGTTTCAAGAAGAATATAGATCAGATCATTTTTTAAGATACCGATACTAACTGTCTGATTGATCATCATTTTGTGTTTTCTGCTTATTTCTTTCTGATCTATAGCAAACCTCTTAAATAATGCAGTCCCTTTACAGCGG
>NZ_QUHK01000127.1:292-530 GCF_003479665.1 Blautia sp. AF14-40 | reverse complement strand
GCAAGGCAGGACGGGACGGCGACGTGCGAAGCGAAAGGCGACGGCACGGACTAGCCGTTGCTGGTGTGGCGTAAGCCACGCCAGCAGGTAAAACCCCTCGGTATCTAACAGAGGGGTACGTTTGCAAATAGACAATAGACAAAAAACATAGGAAACATAAGGCTTCTGGCATGATTTTCCAGCAAAAATCGGCTGTGAAGTCGCCTTAAAAAACTTCACACTTTACAGATTGGGGGTA
>NZ_QUHK01000127.1:0-282 GCF_003479665.1 Blautia sp. AF14-40 | reverse complement strand
TGTGAAGTCGCCTTAAAAAACTTCACACTTTACAGATTGGGGGTATGGTTCTGAATGAAGAACAATGGATAAAAGAATTACGGGAGAAACGGATTGCTTATGGTATCTCACAAGGCAGGCTGGCGGTGGCTTCTGGTATCACAAGGGAATATCTCAACAAGATAGAAAGCGGAAAAATGAAGCCGTCAAAGGAACTTCTGGAAACTCTGCATAAAGAACTGGCAAGGTTCAATCCAGAAGTACCGCTTACCATGCTGTTTGATTATGTGAAAATTCGTTTTC
>NZ_QUHK01000126.1:223-538 GCF_003479665.1 Blautia sp. AF14-40 | reverse complement strand
TTTTCATCATTGATGGCTTTCCGCAGTTTCTTTTCGCTTTTCTCCAGTTCCCGGTTGAGTTTTTCCAGCTTTGAGGTATCAGGCAAGGGCAGCATCCTCCTTTCCCGGTATCAGCACATAAATCCTGTTTGGTTCTCCAACGCCCTGACGCACCCGCATGATAAGTCCGGCGGTTTCCAGTTCATTCAATGAACGTTTGACCGTCATGGGACTGCGGGACAGGACTGCGGCAATGGCTGTAACAGGGAAGCAGACAAACAGGATTCCGTTTTCGTCCTCCTGCCCTTTGGATAGCATAGCGTCCAGCATCCGGCA
>NZ_QUHK01000126.1:0-213 GCF_003479665.1 Blautia sp. AF14-40 | reverse complement strand
AGCATAGCGTCCAGCATCCGGCAGTACATGACCTTTGCGGTGCTGCTGACTGGAAATCCTGTCAACGCTCTGGGAAAAGGCATACAGGGCGGCAATGGTGTGTCTATCGTCATAAATTCAAAATTCATTCAGTGTGTTCCTCCTTTTTCTTTGCTCGTTTGGATAAATAACGGGGGCAGTCAATCACAACCGCCCGGAAGCTCTGCTTGCACC
>NZ_QUHK01000125.1:318-553 GCF_003479665.1 Blautia sp. AF14-40 | reverse complement strand
CATAAATTCAAAATTCATTCTGTGTGTTCCTCCTTTTTCTTGGCTCGTTTGGATAAATAATGAGGGCAGTCAATCACAACCGCCCGGAAGCTCTGCCTGCACCCATGCTGGCATTTCCGGCATAATTCGTTGTAAGTGACACGCCCCCGGTCATTGAGGTAAAAGGAAAGCTCATGCTTCCTTTTTTTGCTCATTCTCGGCATATTGTGTTTTCTCCCGTTTTAGTGTATGGTTT
>NZ_QUHK01000125.1:0-308 GCF_003479665.1 Blautia sp. AF14-40 | reverse complement strand
CTCCCGTTTTAGTGTATGGTTTCGGGGCGATTTTCGGCAAAATTACAGCCATAGAGCCGCTTAAAATCTCCCGAAGTATCAGCGATAGGGTAGACTGTCCCCCTATCAGATTGTCGTGTTTCGGTATCATTTCGGTGTCAGTTCGCCAGTTCTCCCCGGTGTCGTTCCTCCCCTGAATCTCACAGCGGCGTATCGCTCCCTTTGGTACGCTCGTTTCGGTCAGGGTTCCTCCATATCCCTGCCAAAAGTCATGGCGCTACATCGCCAGGGAAGCATATCCCACACAGGCTGGTCATTCGATTGGAATA
>NZ_QUHK01000124.1:0-557 GCF_003479665.1 Blautia sp. AF14-40 | reverse complement strand
GAGAAGAAAAGTTTGATTTTTCACGTCCGATCGGAACCAATTATGGGATGCTGACCGTCCGCAGTGACAACAGCACGATTGTGGACGGCAATTACAGCACTTACAACGGTATGCGTGTGGCGCTTTTGAACGGAAACACCCGGAATGAAGAGTTTGCGGATTTTGCAGACGACAAAGGATTTACATATGTTCCATCTTATTTTGATACGACCACAGAAATGGATGAAGCCCTTCAGAGCGAAAAAGTTGATGCGATTGTTACCAGTTCTCTGAGAAAAACAAACAATGAGCGAATCGTGGATAAATTTGGCAGCAGCGATTTCTATGTCATTGTTAAAAAGGGCAATACAGAATTGCTGAATGAGATCAATTATGCGATCGATCAGATGAATGCGGTTGAGGGTGACTGGAAAACGACGCTTTACAATAAAAATTATGAAAGCATAGAAACTAAGAATCTGGAATATACGGAGAAAGAAAAAAGTATTATTTCACAGTATTCCAAGGACAACCCGCTTCATGTTCTGTGTGATCCGACCCGTTATCCATATTCTTAT
>NZ_QUHK01000123.1:285-579 GCF_003479665.1 Blautia sp. AF14-40 | reverse complement strand
TCCGGCATAAAATCCCGCTGGTGTTCTTTGAGATACCGCTGCATGTCGGGGCTGAAAGCCAGCTTGAACCTGCCGCTTCGGTAAATCTCCATCGCTTCCGCCCACATCTGCTCGATATAGGCTCTGGAAGCAGCTTCGTCCTCCAAAATGTGAACCTCGGCTTGCTCCGGGTACACCATGACGGGGATAAAGCGGCGGTTGCCGGAACGGTCAAGGGGAAGAAAATCAAGGGCATTGGAAGTGCCGCCAAACACGCACTGACGGGGGCGGTCTGCCGGGTGGGTTTCATAGGGT
>NZ_QUHK01000123.1:0-275 GCF_003479665.1 Blautia sp. AF14-40 | reverse complement strand
TGGGTTTCATAGGGTATCTTGTAAACCTCTTTCTGCCGGCTTAAAAATGACTTGATTTCCTCAATGCTCTTGGCGTTGGCGGTTGCCATCATTTCCGACATTTCGATCATCCAGTGACCTTGCAGCTTGCGGTACACATTGTCATCGTCCAGCTTCCGCAAATCATCGGAGAACCACTCGTCCCGGACTGCCAGCAGACGGAAGAAGGTGGACTTGCCAGCCCCCTGACCGCCGACCAGACAGAGCATGATTTCAAACTTGCACCCCGGCTGAAA
>NZ_QUHK01000122.1:271-583 GCF_003479665.1 Blautia sp. AF14-40 | reverse complement strand
TTTGTCTGCTTCCCTGTCACAGCCATTGCCGCAGTCCTGTCCCGCAGCTCCATGACGGTCAAGCGTTCTCTGAATGAACTGGAAACTGCCGGACTTATCATGCGGGTGCGTCAGGGCATTGGAGAACCAAACCGGATTTATGTGCTGATACCGGGAAAGGAGGACGCTGCCCTTGCCTGATACCTCAAAGCTGGAAAAACTCAATCGGGAGTTGGAAAAAAGCGAAAAGAAACTGCGGAAAGCCATCAATGATGAAAAGGCATTGCAGCACCAGTTGAAACAGCTTACCCGAAAGGAACGGACGCACCGGCT
>NZ_QUHK01000122.1:0-261 GCF_003479665.1 Blautia sp. AF14-40 | reverse complement strand
CAGCTTACCCGAAAGGAACGGACGCACCGGCTCTGTACCCGTGGCGGTATGCTGGAAAGTTTTCTGCAAGAGCCGGAACGCCTGACAGATGATGATGTCATGCTGTTGTTGAAACTCATTTTTCACAGACAGGACACGCAGGAACTATTGAAAAAACTGCTGGAACGGGAGATGCCGGAACCCCCTTAGTTTACTAAGGGCGCAATTATACACCACCCAAAGGTTGGTGCATTGCGTTCTCCGAAGGCTCCTCGCCGGAGG
>NZ_QUHK01000121.1:0-585 GCF_003479665.1 Blautia sp. AF14-40 | reverse complement strand
TTTGCGCCCGGATTGTCGTTTCCATATCCCTCTAAGAGATTGATAACGCCCCAAATGCCAAGTCCTGCTCCAAGAGCGATAACCAAAGTCTGTAATACGCCGATTGCGCTGTTGAAAAATTCCATAAAACTCCTTTCTGCCGCAAATGCGGCTTGCCCCGTAAAAGGGCATAAAAAACGGCGGTCAGTTTTCAAACTGCCGCGGTCATAAGTCCCCGCGCTGCCTAAATGTCTGCCGCGCGGCGGTATTCAGTTGTCAGTGTGGGCGATAGGAATTTTTGTAGGGGCGCGTATCATGCAAGTTGTCTTTTTCTTTGTTACTGCGTCAATTCCTCCTTTCTTTTCGCTGCTGCTCATACAGGGCTTCACACCGTTTCACAAATTGCCGGATAGCAGTCTGCCGCTGCTGTTCCCGTCGTTCAGCAATCGAAACAAGCCCGTTTATGGCTTCTGTGATTTTCTTGTCCTTTTTCTTTCTGATACGTCTATTCATGGTCGGTGTCCTCCTGCAAATCGCTTTCGCTGATTTCGTAGTAGTCAAATACTTCGTCCGGCTTCACAAGGGCGGGTCTGCGCCTTAAATGCT
>NZ_QUHK01000120.1:0-626 GCF_003479665.1 Blautia sp. AF14-40 | reverse complement strand
ACATCACAATAGCCACGCCCCTTGATACGCTTCTGGAAAAATTGCTTTTTTACATCAGAACCAAACAACATACCGTAACCAAGCTCGCTGATACGCCCCAATCCCACACGGAAGTTGAAGTTATCTCTGATACCGTCCGAGAAATACTTTGCGTCTGGACGCTGGCAGGCGACGATAAGGAAATATCCTGCTTGCCGTCCTAACATAACGATTTTTTTTAGCTGGCTAAGTAGGCTTACGCTTTCTTTCGTCCCCAGCATTTCAAAAAATGCCACATATTCATCAAAGATAAGAAAGCAGGGTGGCAGTCCCAGATAGGCATAGTTTTCGCCAGTCTTATAGTTCGGGTGTCGTTTCATTTCCTCACTTCGCTGTACCATGCCCTCATAAAAGGCATTGACGCAATCAATCATTTCTTCTTTGGTGTGATACACATTTCCCATAACTGTCCCTAAGTCTGCAAGGTCAGCGTTCTTCGGGTCTAAGATATAAAGGACAGCGTTGGTATGCAGTAAGGCTTCAATGAGCGTCAGCAGAAAATAGGTTTTACCGCCGCCAGTCCCACCAGCAATCAGAGCATGAGGGAGTGCGTCATATTCCCAGACAAGATTTTTCATCAGTCTAAG
>NZ_QUHK01000012.1:0-101432 GCF_003479665.1 Blautia sp. AF14-40 | reverse complement strand
AGAGTTTATAGACGAATTAGAAAATGCTGATTTGTGTTGTACCCGGGGTCTGACCCCATAAAGAAAAAATAAACATTTCTAAAGAAATTATAAACAAAACAAGGGGAGCTGAAGCTCCCTACGTTGCTCGAATGAATCACACACCTCTCCGTGGTGAGCAGCAGGCAACGGTCTTATGACTGGCTGAGATGTGAAGGAAAAGGTAGGAATTCTACTATGAAGTTATATCATAAAATTTTTAAGAGCCGTGATGATATGTCGGTGTATCTTGAAAATATGGAGCCACTTATTTCATATGACGAGGAACTTTTAAATCGGTTGACCAATGCTCATAATACAGATGAGCTTCATGATGCAAAGTGCTCTATTTTGAAAGACTTTTATGATATATATGCTTTTGATGCAAGTGATGCAGAATTCCCAGAACCTATAGGACATTTTGATGACGAAAAAGAAAAAAGAAAGTTTATCCGGAAGAAAATATTGCTGCAGGATATGGCTTTCTATCTTGGTAGTGTGTATAAAAAGTACCATTCTATAATTTATCAAGCTCATAATAGATTGCCAGAAATCGAATTGAAAAAATTGGCGATAGATTATAACGAGATATACTGGAAAGCAATGGAAGATTACATTGCGGCACTTGTTACTGGGGAACAGCATGCCGTGACAGCCAGTTTTGTATTACCATCATTGATTGAGCAAGGATTAGGAATGGTACTACAAAATAGAATGCTATTCAAGTGCATAATGCAGTTGAACGATTTGACGGAAGAAGAAAAGAAAATAATTGAGCCGTTCTTGCACAATGATAAGATACTTTTCTATGGAACAGAGAAATTTACCATGGAAAAGTTATACCGGCTCTTTGTGGAAAAAGGTGTCTTAAAGAATGCCACAGACAATGAAATGATATTGACGGGGGTGGGACAAAATGGAAAGAGAAAATTGTCTCGGACACTGGGCGGATTGCTGAATAGTAATTTTGCGAAAGAAGAAATACTCCCGGAATATTTAGCTGTCATGCAAAATTTCTTTATTAAACTCAATATTAGAAATTGCATCATGCATGGCCTGGGAAAAACATTTGATTATCTTAACATTGGCTTAGTATCAATTATGTTCCAATTGCTGTGGGATATAGTTGATTGCGAGATATTTAAGGATTGATGAAAAAATCTTGAAGCAGGGAGGATTAAATATGCCATTAATATATAACAAAGACGGTTGGCTTTTTGAAAATCCTCAAGAAAATATTGTGCATGACATTACAATTGATGATATTAACCAGCTTTTGAATTATGCGGAACAAGATGAGATGTGGGCTGCAGCTGTTAAGAACGAGGTGGCAAACAGAGATAAGGCGATTCGTGATGGGACATACACAAAGAAAACAGATTGGCTTATTGAAGAATTTCAAATAATGCAGACAAGTGGAGCTGTAGTTCAGATGCCGTATGGACCACGTATTATTACTTTTCCTAGTAAACGCCAGCTATTCCGTGGTGAAATTCAAAACTATCATCGATCAATACCATCCTTGAACCGTATGCTTAAAGATGGCATGGATGAAAAAGAAAAGGAAACGATTCGAACAATAGCACATTTGAGAAAATGGCAATTTGTAAATTTGATTTCAAATATAAATATTGTACCATATTGGGAAGCAAAACTCAGCGATGTGAATTTTGATGCGCTTGCGCAGCATTATGGGTTGGCAACGCATTTAATGGATCTGACGAATGATTTTAAGGCGGCACTATTCTTTGCAACGTGCAAGTATGTTCCGCAAACAGATTCATATCGACCTCTTACACAAGAGGATATCGATAAAAGTGAAGATACAAAATACGGATATATTTTTCATGCACCAGATTGGACCATCGACTTTATGAATGGCGGTGGCTTCATGAAATGGGAACATGAGCATTATAACCTCAGTGATCCGGATATACAAAAGAAAAGAATTTACTTGCAATCTGGTGATATGGATGGAGTGGCTCTTCAAATTGGGTATCAACCGTTGCAACGTTGTGCTCAACAAAGCGGTTATATATACCCAATGAGAAATGAACCATCGCTTCAGGAGAACTGGCACTTCGAGAAGATGAGATTCAAGCAATCAGTGGAAGTGTCGAAGCAAGTTTATGAAATGATGGACGGTGGAAAGAAAGTTTTTCCAAATGAAGGAGTTAACGAACTTCGAAATTATATTGAACAAATCAAGCATAGTGTTGTGTTCACAAAGGATGAACTTGAGGCAGTGTATGATTGTGACGGCATCGACAAGACAATATTCCCTACAATCAGTGATTTAAAGAAAGCACTTGTCGGATACACAATTTCAGATGGTACGGTTGAAATTCAGGATGAACCAATAGTGTATCAGATTCCTACGGAAGTGCTTGATACCGTCAATAGTCATTATGATGGAAAAGATTTGCTGGAAGCGATTGGTGGGATGATTCATCAAAAGTATCCGGATCAGGAGTATAGAAAGCAACGTTGCATAGATATATATGGGAAGCTGATATAAAAATATTTGAATCATTGATGTACTCCGGGGTCAGACCCCATAAAGAAAAAATAAACATTTCTAAAGAATGTATAAATAAAACAAGGGGAGCGGTAGCTCCCTGCGCTGCTCGAATGAATCACACACCTCTCCGCGGTGAGTAGCAGGCAACGGTCTTATGACTGGCTGAGATGTGAAGGAAAAATTAAGAAATCCAAGACAATGACAGATATTGAGATCTTTCAACTAGCTGAAAAGTTTAGAAATGCCATATTGAAGGCAAATGCGAACGGTGAGTTCTTTAGAGATGGTTTTATTGAACTGTTTCCAAGAGGCAACTGTGGAATAGTCTGTGATCTGCTGGGACGTTATTTTTTGGAATATGCCAATGTAAGAAGTTGGTACACATCTGACGAAACGAAATCAGAATGCCATGTGTGGCTCACATTTGTCAAAGCCCCTGTTCAGGAACCATTGATCCCGGAAAGTTATGCATCGGAATCCGTTGTCGGATGGGCAATGCACCAGAAGTACCAGAATGGTCTGCCGTTAAACAGGCAGGAAGAGGACTGGAAGCAACTGGGTGTCCCATTAAGCCGGGCTACGCTTGCTAACTGGATCATTTACTGTGCCGAGAATTATCTCCGTCATGCAAATTCCGGCTCATCTGACCACGCATTCCTCTAAGAGCTGATCAGTCTTTCCGGATGTAACTGAACGCGTTTCCGCTTCAGCTGATCAATAAGTTTTCAACGTGTTATAGTTCTTTCGTAGTCATCAAATGATTGCGAAAGGAGGCATAACTATGCAAGACTACAACACGATTATCGGCTCCATCCAGATGCGTTTGAATGGATGCCAGACCAGGTCCGTTATGGACCGTTACAAGATTGGCTCAGGTACATTAAATCTGATCATGAGCCGATACCATGCCAACGGAATCCCAATCGAGGAACTCCGAATGATGGCACCTAAGGAAGTTGAGAACCTTTTCTATCCGCAGAAAAATCTACAGAGGAAAGATGTCCCACTTCCAGATTTCCAGTATTACTATGACAGAATCCATGCACCAGGGAGCCGCATGAACATTTCGTTCTGTTGGCTGGATTATAAAGAAAAGAATCCTGATGGTTATGAGAAGTCACAGTTTTACGAATACTTCAACCGATTCATAGCAGAAAACTATGGTGGCCAGAAGGTATCAATGGCCGTAAACCGAATCCCGGGTGAAAAGATGTATATCGACTGGGTCGGTGATCAGCCGGAACTGTTAACAGATACCGAAACGGGCGAGATCAAAAAAGTCCATATCTTTGCGACCACTCTTGGAGTCAGCAGTCTGATCTATGCAGAAGCTTTTCCAAATGAGAAGCTCCCATGTTTTATAGAAGGCTGTGCCCATGCTGTTTCATTTTATGGTGCTGTTACGAAATACTTTGTGCCCGATAACCTGCGAACTGCTGTAACCAAGCACACAAAGGATGAACTTATCCTGCAGTCTACATTTGCAGATCTGGAAGATTTCTATGAAACTATAGTTCTTCCACCACCCGCTAGAAAGCCGAAAGGCAAGCCTACAGTTGAAAATCATGTACGTTATCTTGAAATACACCTGGTTGAGAAACTGAAAGAAAAGATATATGTATCATTTGAAGACCTGAATGCTGAAATCAAAAAAATAGTAGCAGTCCTCAATAAACGATCTTTTCAAGGCAAGGACTTCTCAAGACAGGATGCTTTCGAAAAGTATGACAAACCATGTATGAAACCACTGCCAGGCGGATGTTACACGGCTTGCGACTATAAAGCGGTCCTAAAAGTTCCCAACAACTACCACATCGAGTATGACGGCCACTACTACTCCGTATTGTACTCTTACTGTGGCAAGCCTGCAATCCTGAAGGCAACCGCTTCAGAGATCAGAATCTGTGATCAGTATAATCGGCTGATCTGTACACATAAGCGGTCTTATAGAGAGTTTCCGCTGTATATCACGGTAGATGAACATATGCCGCCAGAACACCTTTATTACAAAGAAGTCAATTCAAAGGATGGTAATTATTACCGCCGCTGGGCTTCTGCCATTGGTCCTGCGATGTCAGAACTGATTGACAGACTCCTTAAATCATCAAAACATGAAGAGCAGTCCTATAATGCCTGTGCAGGTATCCTGCATAAAGTAAAAACAATCCCGAAAGGTGCTGCTGAAGAAGTTGCCCGTAAATGTATAGAGATCAATTCCTGTAAGTATTTTACCTTCAAGCAGATGCTGAAAAAGATGGATGTGAAGGAACTCCCCGAGCATTCACCAGGAACACTGCCCAATCATGAAAATATCAGAGGAAAGGACTACTATAAGTAAGGGTGATGTACTATGGCATACAGATTAAAAGACTATCTTTATAACGATAAACTCACAAAGGAACAGAACATACTCATGGATCGGCTGTATAAACTTCGCATGTCCGGTATGGCTGAAGCATTTGAAAAGCAGCTGCTGGAACCAAACACAGGTCTCGAACCATTTGAAGTCCGCTTTGCTGCTATTGTAAATCAGGAGTGGGATCAGCGTGAGAGTAAAAAGTTTAAACGTCTCATGAAGAAAGCGACCCTGAAATATCCTGCAGCTGATCTTGACAGTTCAATCTATGATCCAGAACGTCAGCTGAATACACACGTCATAGAACTTCTGGCCAAGTGTGATTGGATCGATGAGCCGAATAACCTGCTGATGACCGGAGGGGCCGGTGCTGGGAAAACGCACATCGCCTGCGCCTTATGTATCACAGCAATGCATCAGAACCGTACTGTTAAATACATACGTGCGAACACACTCTTAAAGGAATCAGATCATGCCAGGCAGGAAGGTACTTACTTTGAGTATTCGAATGAAATGGCAGCTTATGATCTCATGGTGATAGATGATTTCGGCTTAATGGATCTGGACATCGAGAAATGCCGCGATTTATTTGAAATCATCGAGTCCAGAGACTGCCGCAAGGCAACTATTATTATCTCACAGATTCCAGTATCCGGATGGTATCAGCTTTTTGGGGATTCCACCTACGCAGATGCCTGCTTAAGTCGAATGACATCTAAGGCATATCGCCTTGAATTTCCTGGCAGGGATCGCAGAATAACCAATAGTAATTAATCAACCTGCTGAGCTTTGCTCAGTTTGAAGCGGAATGGCGCTCCGTTCCTCTGGAACGGATGCGCAGTTCTTGCGGAATATGCACTCCATCCATCTGCCTCATTTATCATGCATGATTCCGTGTAGTTATTGGGCTTCGATTTGATATGCAACCTTACCCTCATGCATAACCTCATATAAGATTTCTGTCCGTCAGACCAGAGATTTGCCCGTGAGTTAGTATGTTCCTCACATCCAGCTTCCTTCAGATTCCATCTCACGATGGACACCCTTGCTTTCGGCTATATCCTTCCCACTACCGGGCGGATTCGGGGCTTTAACCCGTTAGAAACGTGCGCCGCTAGGTGCACATAGTCTAATAGCAGTTGTTGCGGAAATTGCAACAACTGCTCAAAAAGTCTTGATTTTTCATCACTGATGACCCATAGTGAGCATCGGTGTACCCACGGAAACTCGCGATACCCGTGTGCGTAGAAAAATTCATACATGCCCCACCCATTATATAAATACAGTAAAAGTTGTATCAACTCCCTAATAGTAACGCTTTACATATATGTATCTATATTTCCTTGTGGAATATGGAAAATTATTACAAACCACTACACATTTTAAGACAGACACTTAACAAACAAATATGCACTCTCACAATATTAATCTTATATCTATATTTAAATATGTACATAGGGAATATCCCCATGATTCATATTTCCCACATATCCTAATTCAATAATTCTAGAAGAAAAATTTTCAAGTATTTTATATAATTGTTCTACCATCTCTTTAGTATAATAATTTGTTTCTTCGCTTTCAGAATTGAATACACCAATTATTTTTCCACCATATTTAATTGGTAATACTAATTCTGAACGTGTCTGAAAAACTGCACAATAATAATCTTTTTCTTTCTTTACATCATCTATTAAAATATTATTTCCTGTTACATACGATTTTGCCATAAGCCCGTCCATAGCAACCAAGCGATATCTTTGTTTATACAGCACAATATCATCTGCAAACACCATTAATCCTGTTTGATGGCTATCTGTCTTTACTCCTAACGCAATTTGATTATAATCAGTTCTCGTTACATTATGTAATCTCTCAATAGCATTCTTTAACAAAATATCAAATCGGTGGCACATATCAAAGATATTCAAACAGTAATCTGGATATATCCATTCAATTAATTCTTTAAAATCATTCTCATACAACTTCTGAAAATTTTTACCATTTTCATCAGACAAAAACTGTAAAAATTCTCCCATATCCTTTCTATATATTTGTCCAATAATCTTAAGATCTTTTGTTGCTTCACTAGTTGCTTCATAATCTCCTATATTACTCATCATTTGCTGTAACTTATCAAACTTTTCTTTCCAAAACCCAATATATTCAAGTCTTGCCTCAGCACCTCCATAAATATTGGGTCCTATTTTTTCAGGAATATTTTCGCCATAATACTTTCTTTCATTTTCACTCAACACAACAAACAATAATTTATCTTTATAATGATGGTCCTTAATTATTTCCCCTACTTCATACATACACGCTTGTCTCTTTAAGTATGTATCACTTACAACAGTTAGAACATAATCATGTTCTTGAATTGTATCCATAAATTCCTTAAAGCTATCTTTATACTTTAACCCTGTATAACGTGAAACCTTAATCTTATCTTGCAATTTTTCACGAATCTTGTCTTCAATAATATCCACTATAGGTGTGTCACACTCCGTATATGAAATAAACAAAGTCGATAATCTTTTTGCTTCCTCTATTTGTCTTACTTCTACACTATTGTTTTGAAAGCAATAATATACATTATCCACTAATATCTTTTGTTTCGCCCTCTCAACTTTGATAACAAAAATATTTTTTCCTGAAACATTAACATATCCGTATCCAAATTGACAAGTGCCATCTAAATTCTTGTCTACAGAATTCATAATAGATTTCATATCAAATGCAAGCTGAAGACCCTTTGGCTTCAATAGCCCATTATCCTTTTCAACCCCAACTAATATATACCCTCCATTAACATTGGCTAATCCACATATGAATTTTGCCAATTCTCCTGGGCGTAGTTCCAAGGCTCTACATATCAAATTTTCAGTCACACTATTGCATATAATATTTTCAATTTCCTTTTCATTTAGTCTCATGTTATATTCCTCTCAGCGGTATTCTATTAAGTCCGGTTAGTTTAATCATCTTTCCAAATGTGATTTTCTGTGGTTCACTCTTTCCATCCTCTACCCATAGTTCCCAATCCATTGTATAATCCAGCAAATCTTTTTCTGTCTCATAATATATTCGAACTTCTCCACCATCAGACGGGCGTGCCAATAAAAAGATTTCTTTTCCATCTTTCTTTATGATAAATATTGTATTGGCTATTTGACGCATTTCAGTAATGTCATACTCTTCTTTACTATTTAAATGCAAAAGAATATTATTTTTTGACCGCTCTAATATAGTTTGAAGATACTCATATGTACCTGCATCATGCTTTGAATTTCTGATATACTTACTTGCAAAATCCGGGTAGGAGAAGGCTTTTTCCAGTGCATCTTCAGAATCAATTCCCAATTGTAGCAATACCTCTTCTGTTAATTCAATTCTATCATCACTAACTTCGGTACATTGTTCCTGACTTTTGCCAATAAGCTCCTCCAACTTTTCCGGACTGGATATGTTGTACTTTTCCATGAGTTGATTAAATGTCTCTGCCTGCTTGATAGTTCTAGCAATTTCTTCATCGTCATAAAGATAATGCTTGTTTTCACACAAATTTGGCAAAATGCTCCTTGCCTTTTCCTCATTGTCACATATCCACACCAATAATCTTTTAAAATATGTTCTTACTTCCTCCTCTTTAGAAGTTCTGTTTTGATTAACATATTTTATAATAACCTGAGATACATCTATATCATTTTTCCATCGGCTTTCCGGCAATTCCAAATAAATGTTTTTCATAAGCAAGTCTGACTTGATGTCATATCCTGCACAAACAGCTAAATCTTTTAGCGTTTCATCCATTTCATTGTCCAAAAATATGTCATCCTTTATCATGAACCTACCATTCTGATTCGGTAAGATCGGCTTCGTAGATTTATTTATAAGATTATCATAGCCTTGTCCTAAAACAAATTCTACAAATTGTGCCAATAATCTCACTGCTTCATCAAAAGATATTTCCATATATTCTGCAAATTTCTGAATACATTCACACTCACTAATTCGGTCTGCCACACGAGTTATTGTATGTTTCAATGCATCCTGCAATATTCTCTCAGAAATTACCGACACCTTTATCATTTGATTATCCATTTTCAAAATTGCATTTGCAAATTGACATATTTGCCTATGTATTACTAATCTATCATTTTCCCCTGTATACATATATGCCATACGAAACAATACATTGCTTTTAAGTTCCTTCTCTGCATCATCCAACTTATCTTCAATAAGTTTTAAAATCTGCTCATTACCATATTCTTCGAATTGAAACCAATCTCTGTTTCTGAACTCCAAATCAAGCAACCAATCCCTACAATCAATTCCAAGAAACTTTAGAATCTCCTTATATTCATTTAAGATATCTTTATCAAAATATAAATTTGTCGTGCAAGAAAATATACCATTTTGATTTGGAATAATATTAATCCTCTCTGACGCAATATATGTCTGAAAACTTTTATTCTCTTCTATCAGATTAAAAAACTGCGATAACCATGAATGCCAATCAGTTCCTCTCATGTATTCCTGAAGTTTTACAACATTCCCATACTCCTCTATCTGCTTTATCAATGATTTAAAATTGTACTTATTACAATTATTCCACAGGGAATTATACCAATTGTGCATATCTTCCCTACACGGAATCTTTTCTGGCATTATAACACTAAGCAAATCCCATTCTTTTTCACGTATTTCCTCTTTGGATTCAGAAATTATAAATACCTGTTCATATTCAAAATCATCTTGCAATGCCATCATTGATCCATTACCGGTACAGATAATCGGTGTGTGCAAAATAGTATACTTACAATTATTGACAATATCCTCCAACCATTCATTGTCATACCAATTTTTGCTACCATACGAATTGATTTTTGTTATGTTATAGATTCCGTTCCATCTTTTCTCTGCTACATACTCTAGTAACTTTTTATATAATTCACATGCCCTTTCAATAATATCTCGATTTTGCTGTATTTCATCATCAATCTTTGACCTTGACTGACATGTCAAAAAAATGCCATCTCTGGGTTCTGTCGGATTAAAATCTCTGGCACAGACTAACACTGGAAATGGGAAATCTTCTGTTCCGATTAAAGGGAAATCGCAAAACAACCTTGATTGCTGCTTTGCATAAGGCATGATATACCATCCACTTTCTCCGCCTTCTAAAGCAATAGATATTGTTGTATTCTCTTCTGTTAAATTTAAAATATATATCTTCTTAGTTTCTGTACTTGATACATATATGATTTCATGAACTAATGAATTAGCTAAACCACAATTGTATTGCCTGCTATATTTATAATTTTCTCCTGTAGCTTCAAGTGTAATCTCCTCTATATCACTAAGCATTGACAAGACAAATGGTGCTGACACTCTCAAATTCTCAATCCCTTGCTGAGCCACCTCAATCCCATCCTCATCAAGTTCGTACTCAAATATGGTATTATATGCATATTTATCATAGTCACTTACCAGCATTGACTGACATTCCTGCAATTGACTCACAGCTTTTTCCAATGCCGCAATAATTTCTTTTTTATCATGACCAGTCCTATCCAATGAAATCCGAAAGCGAGAGTAATTCTCAGGTTCTGTCTCTAAAATACCTGATATATTAACTATCTCTGATAATAAATGTGTTGTCAGAAATCCTGTTCCAAACTTCCCACTGGTTCTTTCCGTTTCATCATCTCTATCCTTTGATGAAGATTGATTGATAAGTGACATGACATTTGCAAGAGAAAATGCTCTTCCATTATGTCTGAAAATAACCCTTTTATTACTTTCATCTAAATCAATACGAATTTTTACCTTGCCGCTATCATTGCAAACATCCTTTGCATTTTGACACAATTCCCAAATCCATCTCTTAACGCTATCCTCATTATTGTTATAACGTTGTCTCTGAAGTAATTGCAATATACGATTAGCAGCTCCTGTTCTCAATGAATTATTATCTTCTTCTTGTATATTTCTTAGAAATTGTTCTTTATCCATATCTTCTCCCACAAAAAGACCTCATGCCTTTTTTAATCGACATGAGGTTTCAATACATTATAAATCCGTTCTATTATCACATCGATTTCAAACTGTTATTATATTTGTATCAATTATTCAACATATACACCCAATTATTGATACTTTTCCACACCTTCAATACTTATTTTCTCATCATAATCAAAAACAATTCCCACGCTATATCTTGCTCTTGTAATTGCAACGTAAAATTGAGACTTTGTTTTCGGTTGCAATGTCTTTGAATGGTCCTTCATCCAGCTTCTCATTGTTCCAGTTGGATAAATCAAGACTCTATCATATGTTAATCCTTTAGCCTCACCCATATTTATTACTGCATATCTATCATTCACTTTTACTGTTCTCTTCTCCCTAAGTTGCATTGGCTTAAATTCTTCTAAATATGCATCAACATCATCTGGTCTTACTAAAAAAACTCCGTCATGCCCTGTAACCGCAAATTGCTTTGTTCCAGTTTCACCATATTCTTCATACAACTGCGATGAATATGAACAAATACTTTGGTTATTTCTGTAAGAATCATTCAAAGTCTCTTTATCAATAATGCAACCTGGTTTTTTGCACTCAGTTTTAATAAATTCTTCTATCTTACCATTTGCATATTTCTTATACTTTGCTTCGTTATGCGTATGATATGTTACCTGTCTGGGGTCTCCTACCATTGTCACATCACACTCCGCTTGCAACAGACTTTTTATGATGTCTAAATCATATCCCGCTAAATCTTGAATTTCATCTACATATATCTTAGGATAAATCCTGCTAATTCTTTGCGAAACTCTGCCTTTAGTTTCCTTTTCACAACGGCATACAAATTTTGCAATCTTATCTGAATACATTTTCATCCCATCCGTGAAATAGAATTTTCTATAGTCATCTTCTGCAAAATATACCGGACCATATTTCCCATCATATTTTTTCCCAGACTTTTCATTGACTAATATCATGCCGTTAATCTTATCATCTAAGACCACTCCCTGAAATGGTCGAACCCCGTGCTGCAAAAGAAAAGAGTACCATGTTTGTATGGTAACATTATGCGGAACAAAACCATTGAGTTCTACAATTTTTTTTCGGATTTCCAATTCATTAGCAATAGTGTATGTTGTTATTAATACACTGTCCGATTGTTGCATCGCTTGTCTGACCAAATATGTAGTTTTACCAGATCCTGCAGCCGCAATTATCAATCTATTTACCATCTGATAGCCTCCAAAATATATTCCGGTATTTCTATCTGTTCAGAAGATTCGAATATTCTCAATGCGCATTCTGTTTTGTTATGCTTCATAAATTTCCTCAAATCATCCTCATTTGTATAATCAGTACCGAAAATTTGATTTAACTTATCTAAGCCATTAACTTTCAGCAGTTTCGGTTCCAAAGTATTGTAATTATAATCACTCTTGCCAATCTTAAGTGTCCCTGTATCCACAACGTCATCAACACATATCTTTATATATTCTTTCCGCTTTGCACCTATATAATTTGCATACTTTTTGTTAATAGCTGCCATATCACCATCGTTATCTGTAACAACTGCAATTTTTGTTTGAATACAATCTGCAATCTCAAGGAAACGCAAAAATGATACACCCACGGAAATCACTTCTATTCCATCCTCTATCGGCAAACGCCCATCATTAAGTTGCATATATGCTTTCTGAATCACCAGTTCATCCGAATCTCCTTCACACAAGATGGTTTTCTTACATAAAATCATTCGTAACGTATCATAACCAGCCACCTTCTTAAAGAAATTATATGTATCTTCCGGCAACTCAGAAAATCTTGTAATTCTCAGGTTATCAAGCAGCATCACTTTTCCTAACCCTAACTTATTTGCGACGAAACTACTATGCGTTGAAATAAGTATTTGTTTTTCTGCATATTGTTCCGAAATACATTTAATCAACTGATTCAATCTTGTATGTGACAAATGATTTTCTGGTTCTTCTAACAAAATAATACTTGCATTTTGCGAAGTACGTTTTGCTAATGCCAGTTCTGTCTTAACAACACATTGCTCTCCTTTTCCTACATAATGAAATGGTATCTCATCCAATTGTGTAACAAGACTATTTTCCCAAGCATTCTTTGTAACCAATTCTACAGATAACGCAATCTTTTTGTCTGTCAAACTAGCATCTTGATTTATTTTATTATTAATAGCCTCTATTGATGGATCATTAATAAAAGTATCCCTCATTTTTCTATGTGCTTGTGCAATAGATGTTATATCTTCCGGTTCCAATGAGCCTTTTATAATTCTCGACAAATACAAATCATTTCCACTTTGATATCTATATTCAGATGAATCAATCAAACATGATTTATAAGGTATGCTACGTGTTGTAATTATATCTCTGGCAAAGGTTGTCCAAGTGATATCATAATATTCAATCGGCAAGCTTTTAACATCTCCCTGTTGGACTAATGCTTCATATTCATCTGCATATTTGTCATTAAATGCAATTTTGAAACAAAATCCTTCTGCACTGTTATCTTTATCTGAATTCGCATCACCATTCATCAAAGGATTTTCAGCTCCACCAAAGAAAATTTCTATTGCTATGTATGGAAGTTCAATAGGGGCTGTATTTAACGATGTAATATACTCATCAACTGCCTCTTTATTAAAAATATACTGTGAAATCTCATTCCATATACTCTTTCCACTAATAATTCCGGTCAGTGCCAAATTTATAGCTTCGAGTATTGTTGATTTCCCTGCTTCATTATCTCCAACAACAATATTCAATCCTTCTTCAAGAGTAATTTCAAAATCTCTGTAACATTTAAAATTATGAATTTTGACTTTTCTAATAAACATTCTGTTACCTCCCAATATTTCACATATACAGTTTTGCAAGGAGCTTCTTTTTATCATAAGAATATATGGTGTTTTCACTCTTCGTTTACAATCACTCATAAATCCATGATTTCATTTCTATGCTTTCCTCTAAAATACTATTTCTACCTTCTTTTCCATACCCATCAGCTTCATATATTACCATGTGTATATATTGCTTGTGTTCTTTCCTTTGATACTTTGTAAAATAGATGCCAATGTTATAGAATCCGCTTCCCTTTTTCACTATTTCCTTATCTGGAATTTCAAAATACTTACTATTACAATTGATTCTGTCTTTGACAATTTCACTCATAGGAGAGTCAAATAGAAAAGTGCGATAGATTGATATTGCTTCCTGATATCTAATCATAGCATAGGGTATATTGTATTTATTAACAGCTTTATAACTATACGCTCGAGAATCCATAAACACCTCATACATATGGTCCATTTCTTTATTCGTTAGATTTACTCCCACTATACCTCTAATATTCTGCTTTATTTTTCTCCAATTCTTTTCGATAATTTCCTTTATTTCTTCAGACTCTTCCGTTTTTGTTCTTATTTCCGTATTTCCCAATGGCGATGGCTTATATAATGAGCAGTTTTTCATCTCTGCTTCATTCCAATATGGAAAACTTTCTACAGCTCGTCCTGTATGCTTCCCATAAAGGGTTACTTTACGGGTTACATTCTGCATCATTTCTTCTCCATACATATTTACAATCTGTATAGGATTTCCGCATTCTGGGCAAATCGCATACAAAGAAAGTCTTTTATCCTTTTTTGTTCTGTAGTAAGGATACTCATGGCATGTCTGTTTTTCAAATTCATCTACCGAAAGTTTCAGTGCTTTTCCTTTTTCTATTGCAAAAACATCCATATCATCATACCTCCACATATTCAATCTGTCATTCTTCTCTACTCTTTACCAATTCATAAAACTATTAAGTATTGCCATCCCGCCATAGAACAAATCGAACATAAAAATCTGAGATTTCAGAGTTCTACTTGCGTTATAGTATATCAATAAGTAACATATTATCTATTGCTTTGATAAACATTCAACATCTTTACCCTTTCTAAGTCATTTTACGGATTTACATTTCCTACACATATACTGTCTTACCCTTTATCTCCCCCACCAGCTCATGCACCGTCGTACAAGGACACATTTCTGATGGCTTTGTCTTACCTTCTCTTTTACACTGTTCCAGTTTCTGCTGTGCTATCTGGATTGCCTTTTCCTCGTCACCAGCTTTGCAGAGTTTTCCATACATCTGCTCATCTGCCTTGGAATACTTTTGCCCGGTCTTGGTTTCATACACTCGTCCAAAATCTGCGCAACAAGTCCAAGATTCTTGGATTGCCGGCATGGAACCAAAATAGGCATACATCCATATTTCAAAACATGGATTAGACCAGCCCGCTTGTACTCCTTTATCCTCTGCCTCTTTTATAATCTCATCAAACCCTTGTACTTGGTCTCTGTCAAACACAATCCAAGGAATACGATATTGTGCATCATAAGCAGTGAGTTCCAAACATTTATCAATCATGGTACGAGTCTTTGTTTCTACCACCTTTATTACAAGCTTATTTCTCACATCTTCCGGCAATGCCTGATGAAGACCAGTAAAGAAGCAGCATTCCGTAGCCTCTGTATCCGTAACAATCAAATAGTAGCCCAATTCCGGCACCTTGAATTGTTTTCTCTGGTCTCTCTTTTTTCTATTACCTGTTCTGTCCTTTTTCGCCATACTCAATCCTCCTTAAAAATATCAATACTCCTTAAGGTAGGAATCGCACCGTACTTTCCAATTAGGTAATTCTTCTCATAGCTTTCATCCTTACGGATACGAGAACCATCCTCATCCACGAAGTCAGCCAATGAGTAAAGTGTGGATACGCCTCTTTCATCCTTTTCCACAAACCAGATTTCGTCACGACGCAACAACTGGTTAGACAACTGCCATGTATCGTGGGTTGTAAATACAAGTTGTGCATGGTTAGTGTTTATCTCCGGATTCAAGAATGTAAGCAGGAAATTCCTTACAAGTAACGGATGCAAACGTGCATTTAATTCATCGATGAAGAATACGCTCCCCTTCTCCAACACTTCTTGCAATTCCGGATATAACGCAAACATCTTCAAGGTTCCAGCGGACTCCAATCCTAGAGGAATTTCCGCCATTTCATCAGAATCAATCATCTTGTGTAGTGCGTTAATCTTGTATCTTTCTTCCTTACTTTCAGCCTCCTGAGGAACCTTTTCAATTCTAAAATCCTTGATATGTTCATCAAAGGATGCGAAATATTCCACAACTTTCTGCTGCACATCCTTATCTTCCACAAATCCTTTAGGCAATCTGCGTGACATAAAGAAATTAGTAAAAGGGTCCCCAAAATCAGCAAACTCATTAGCAAGGAACCAATCCCTGATTGCCTTACACTTACCAATCTTAAGCTTTGCTCCCAAAGATATAATAAGCACCTGCTTTTCCAATGCCACCTGAATATTATCCCTGCTACTCTTAGGAAAACCGGACAAATCAAGCTCCTCGTCTGTAGTTCCACGATAAAATACAGTGCTGTACTTTCTTGCAGTCTTTGCCTTGGAATTAAGCCACTCTTCCGTTACACCTTCCTTGTTGATACAGAAACCATAGTTATAAGTTCTTTCAGACTTATCACCATGCAATGTGAAATACACTTCAAAGCTGGATTCTGCTTCAGCAGATGTGGAATCAAACAAAAACGGAGTCGGTCTGAACTCCTCAAACTTTTCCTCTTCATCCCCATACTTAAAAGAATCTGCAACATAATCAGACATATATTCAAAAGCATTATATATATTAGACTTTCCGCTTGCATTTGCACCATAAATGGCAGCAACCGGCAAAATCTTCTCGCTACCAACAGTCACCACTCTGTCTGAAAACTCAGTCACCTTTGCCGCAGACAAATCCAAAGTAGCCTCTTCTCTGAATGATTTGAAATTTTTGAAATTAAATTGAATTAACATGATTGCTACCTCACCTTCTTTTCTACTTTCTATTATATACAGTTTTTCTCAAAAATCAACGTTTATATGTGAATTTATCTCACTTATATGTATTTTATTTTTTAAATTTAAAAATCACCCAATTTACATCATCGTAAACTGAGTGACTTTTTACATTTGACCACATTTTATGCTTTTTTCTTTTTTGGTTTTCTCTCTGGTAATTCCGGATACATTTCTTCCACCATATTTTGCAAGCTAGTTCTATCCTCCAAAATAGTTACCGGTAACATAGGTTTTGCACCTTCATACGGTGGTTCCGGTTCACTGTCCGGCATAAACTTCTTACTGGTCTCTGTAATCTTTACAAGAAAACCATTACCATAAATCCCACCAAATATCCGTTCTTTATAGTAAAAAATATATCCACCCATCATAGGAATGTTTCGTACATTTCCTAAATCAGATAGTTGATCCATTATGTAATCTGCAATCTCTTTATTCTTTGACATAACTACCTCTATTCCTTTTTCAATGTTTGTACCCTCATTGCTATATTTTCTTTAAATTCTTCATCAGAAAACTTTGGCTCTCTGGTATCAAACCATAACTTACAAGGTATTTCCCCACATTCTCCACAATTCTGCATACACTTATTATTTCTGACACAGTCATAAATCGGACAAGCTTTTCCTTCCGGTGCATGAAAAACTTTTCCCTTACAGGAATTACAGCCATTGCACATCTTGCCAAAACAATAACACGCACTACAATCCGTGCCACAGACACTTATCAATTCCTTTTGATACTGGTCGTACCAACCTCTGACCACCTCAATCGGATGTTGCACTAATTTAGCTGTTTCCTCTATGGTTTTACCTGATTCAAACTGCTTACAGGCAACAGAATACATACTCTCCGAAACCTCTATCAAATGTCCATCCGGGTCAAATATATGAATTCCTCTTTGAAGCCAGGAAAAAGTTTTCGGCTCATGAAGTCTTTCCACTTGTGGATAAGAATCCAGCAATTGTATAAAAGCATCAAAATCTTCTGTCTCAAAATACAACTCCATGGTATTGGAACGAAATTTCATTGTACTGGCATCAAATCCAGCTATATGCTCCAATCCCTGCTGCAATGCTAATCCACAAGTCAAAGTTTTATTTTTCCCAAAATCTACAAGTACATCTTGCTGAAATAAATCCTTATAAAACTGCAAAGATTTTTCCATATCTCGTACTGCTATTACGGTGGTACAGTATTTCATAGTTTTTCATCCTCTCCTGCCTGTCAGAATTTGAAACTATTATACTAAATTCAAACGAAAACATCTTGTATATTTCCGACATCCTTAAAAGCCATTATTCTTGCATTATGTATATCCATAGAATGGTATCTCTTGAATTCCCGTAATAAGTGTGATTGGTCTGTATATCCAAATTTGTAAACCGCACTTAACACATCAAAATCCGGCTCACACAAAATATCTCTCCATAGGAATTGATATCTTATCAGATTGCTTAACTTTTTAGGCGTAATGCCAACATACTCATGAAACAATCGCTCCAACTGTCTGGTACTCACAAAGGATTTCTTTGCCAATTTTGCTATATCCAAAGAACCTTTATTTATCAAAATGTTCTGTATTGTATCGTTAACAACCGTATTTTCTCTCACATCAGATAATCTTTTAAGCAATGCTTGTTCGGTAAATGAAATCTTTTCCTGTAAGGTTTTTAGTTCCAACAGTTTGGGGCGAATAATCTTGTCCAACCATTCAAACCTTGAATCCACATCAAAGTATCCATTCATGGTGGATTGCAATGAATCATCGCAAAATGCATATGCACTCCACGCATAAAGTCGAATAGCATAGGTTGATACCATATGACCTATGGTTCCGTTGCCATGTGCATGGAAACTGCAATCATTTACCCCACAGAGTCCTCCGGTTACGGTATTATCGGTATAATCTATATGATAAATAATATCCACACAAGTATCCGGAATTACTAATTCCGGTGCATCACTATTTTCGATTTGTATAAGTGTTTTTTCTGTTCCCCAATAACATCGGATGTAGGATTGCAATTCTTTAGAAGGGGAAATTTCTGTATAAAAGCTATTTCTTTTGAATGGAGTTGCCGTCAAAGGGCGATAAATTATTGAATTGTTCATATCCCACAACTCCTTTCGCATAAATTACTCTTTTCTTCTAATCGGATGTCTAATTACTGTTTTCCACTTCTCCGGTGCAATCTTCCTTGCATCAGACATATATATTTCATGATGTAAACGCTTTTCATTTATATCATTTACATATCCATTTTCTTCTAAGAACGCATCCATAATCTTCACAGACTCCGGCTCATTATCAAATGGTCCTATATGCATCATCTGAACACATAATCCTTCGTCTATCGTCAAAAATTCTGCTTTGCTGCAGTCTAACTTTTTCTTTTTGGTCGCAGTATCTACCGCCCAATCAAAATCATTCTTTGTAACAAAGTCAGGTAATCGAATCACAGAAATCCAGTTAAAAGAATCCTTGTTCCCATAGTCTGCGCCTCTTACATTGTCTTGCCACCAGAAACCTTCCAAGGGTGGAACTACGTATTCAAAAAATCCTTTTATCTTGTAATCTGATTTGTAACTCATCTTCAAAGTATATGCAACCGCATACAATACACCTATTGCCTGTTGGTACTCGCCATCCGGAGTATTCGGATTACCTTTCCCTCCGACAGCAATATAATTAGCCGTCGGAACATTGACTATTTCAGGTTTATTCTTAGGCATATAAAATTCTTTGTATTCTTTCTTGAAATCAAAAGTCATTCCTTACACCTCCCGAACATAATATGAATTGTACTTCGTTCCATCATGTCCTATTAAAGCTTCTTCCGACAAACAAAATCCCATATGTTCTAAAGCCTGTATACGCTCTTGGGCAATTGAAACTGCCTTAGTGGCAATCATTTCACAAGCAAACATATCTCTCGTTTCAGGAATAATAATCCCAAGAATATCTTCTATCGTATCTTGTTTTTCATAATCACTTCTCAAATCCAGTCTAAGCAATCCGCAATTATTGAAATAATCCTTTGCCCTTCGGTTAAATAATTCTATTGTACCAATTGCACAGTTAGCATTTTTGTCTATAATAGCCCACCGTGCATAATATCTGTTTTGATATTCTCTCTTCCAAAAAGCAATAGTATCCTTCATTTCTTCAATTGAAGTATAGTAAAAACCATTCACACAATTATCACTGTTAAAAAGCGGTACTGCATCCTTATCGGAATATACCCTAAGCAAATCCTCTGCATCTCCATCCTTAATTTCTCTCAGCAGAAACTTTTCACTTTCCATAACAGGAATTTGTTCATACACATCAATACCCATCTTCTTATCAACCTCCATATCGTAATTTGTTAAACATTAAATAACTTCATTTACATTATCTCACACAAATTACGACATCTATATGTCATAGTTTATCGTATAAAAAAAGAATATCTTTTGCGTAATTAATAATCCTTTCTTTTATATGCTCCTGTTCTATAATCTCGACTTCTTTTCCCTGTGACAAAACAACACCTATCCACCATTGTTCCTTCTCTACAATATGAACTTCCATAATAGAACTACCATCATCACAGTTTTTTATAAGCTGTCCGTTTAAATATTCCTTTATTCTGTGTATCGCATTACCCCGGCATCGCATCCGAACTCTTATGGATATGTCCTTTCCCTGATAGGAATTGTCACAATCATTTAAAATATCCTGTGCCGACTTGTGCTCCTTGGAAAATTCATCTTCCGTTATACAAACATCTTCCATCCGAACCAGCTTATAGGTTCTATAATCCTGTTTCGCCGTATTATAAGCCAACATATACCAAGCATACCATTTGTAAATAACCGCTATCGGTTCTACACAATGTTGTCTTGTTTCTCCACCATTATTTGTATATGTAAATCTAACCACTTGCTTATTCTTAACTGCAGACTGTAAAGTTTGAAGCAATTTCTCATCGCCTTCTCTTAATACAGAAAAATCCAAAATCATACCTATATTACTGTTCTTGGATATGGCTGTTATTTTCTCGTAAATATCATCAGCCACCGGATTATTAGTAACCGTTTTTAATCCATTTATAGCAGTTGCAATATAGGCATATTCATCTTTCGATGCAAGTTGGTTATTCATTTTGAAATCACCTAAAATTTCATATCCACCATTTGTACCGGTAAAAGCACAAATCGGAATACCCGCCTGACACAAAGTATCGATATCCCTCTGAATCGTCCGTACAGATACTTCAAAATGCTTTGCCAACTCCGAGGCGGAAGACTTTCCATGATTTAGCAGATATAAAGTAAGTGCGTATAATCTGTCTGTTTTCATTACTACTTTTTCCTATCATATATTTTTCAAGAAATAAGCTACAATGCCAAGAAATTTCTTAGATAGTCCTATGTAGCCAGCTTTATGTTTTCTGAAATAATTAATAACTGAAATGACAAAATATGATATCACTTGAATAGGTAAACTTATAACATAAAACAAAATCAATATAAGTCCCCCAGATACAATCAATTTCAGAAAGAGCATTAATGTATTTGTCTCGTCATTATAATTCATTAAACTCGCGTATGTATTTCCTATTATTGCAAAATCCAGAGGAAGTTCTTGCACTTTCATCCCAGTAATAGTAAAACAGAATCCCAACACGGTGATAATGAAACCTAATGGTAAAAAAGATAATTTAAGAAATTCAATATTGTTGTCCAATATTTTTTCATAATATTGTTCATTTCTTCCACATTTTCTAGCCATTCCGACAAAGTAAAACAATAGATATAAAGCCGATGCTACAATAATACCCATACCATTCTCATTCGGCAATACTAATGCCAACAACGAAATTGCCGTATACGAAAAACAATATGTAAATAATGGTGTTTCATATCGCAAATATAATTCTTTTGGTTGTATTTTTCTCCACAGTTTTACAACTATCGGAATATTCTTGATTTTCGGATATTTTCCACTTATAAAGTGCCCCAGACTTATAAATGAATTGCCAAATATACTATCGTAAACATATCCCGCTATGTATACTACTGAAATTAACATAACGAATAATAAACCAATTAAAAATATCATTATCACTGTTAATGACAACAATTTAATTAATAATTCAAGTAATACATCCATACCTTTTCCTCTGTATCAAAATCATGTTTAATCACTCTTTTTATCAATGAGCTTCTTCTATATCACAAATCTATTTAATCTCCAATAGTTCCTTGGAGTCCGTTTTCCGTCCCGCCAATTCTTCCATTAACAAATTGTCGTTCTGTTATTCTCTCTATTTCAAACGCCACAACACCATACTGCATCTGTTGTTCTTTTGAATAATATTCCTCCATATCTGCTGGATTAGCAGTTGTAAGATTTTCCTCTGTATAACCACATTTTAGCAATGGTAACGCTTGATATAATTCAGTAAAATTCTTAAATATATGTATGCTTTTAACACTTACTACAAGCGGTTCGTCAGTCTTAGTATTGACAAATACTATCTTATCACCTATTTTAATACATTGACGTTTTTCATCATATAATCTAAGTTCATATGTCTTTTCTCCACATAAAATCATACGAAAAGGATTGGGACGTAATTTCATCGTGTGTTTCATATTTGTCTCCTTAATCTAGAACACTCATCAGTTGCTGATACTTTCTCTAAATATACTTTAGCAAATCTGTGTATATCTTTTCAATAATACATTCCGCATCCATTTCACAAGAAATAATTTCTTCCTCAAGAACAGATGAAAAATCTTTTTCCCGCCACCATTGGCGCATATGCTCTTCGCCAAATTCTTGGCTTTTACTCCTTGTTTGATGACGTCTTACGGTTTCCTCAAATGGTATATTAAAATAGTATGAATAAACATTTGCCCCATATAATTCATTAGCCACATTAAATAATGGATTATACCACTCGTCATACATAATTCCTTCTAAAATAACAATGTCACTATGTTCATTTCCATATTTCAAAAGTTCTATCATTAGTGGCAATGCTTTCGTATCTATGCCATCTTTAACCCAAAGCATATTTCTTCTAATTTCATCCTGTGAAATAAGCATTGTATTAAATCCTATCTTTCTTTGTAACGCTCTTGCTACTGTCGTTTTCCCACTACCTGAATTACCTCTAAGTATAACTAATTTTTTCATAGATTCTCCTTATCGTGTCCCATTATTCTCCTAAAGGAATTTTACCGTTCACAATGTCAGCTATGACTTCCACCAAAAATTCATGTTCTCTCTCCAACACCCTCGCTGCTAATGTTTCCAGTGTGTCTCTTTCCAACACGGGTACTGTTGTTTGAGCTACGATTTTGCCGCTATCATATTCTGCATTTACTCTATGAATTGTTACTCCTGTTTCACTTTCTTTTGCCTCAATAACAGCCGTATGCACATTCATTCCAAACATACCTTTACCGCCAAATTTAGGTAGTAATGCCGGATGAATATTAAAAATTCTATTGTTATATCTTTCAAGAACTGATATATGTAACATCCTCATATATCCTGCCAAAAAAATCATATCAACATTATATTTTGACAATACATCTAAAATCTCTGTTGCCAAACTCTCTTCACTTCCTGATTTCTTGGCACTAAGGTGATAGTTTGGGATACCTTCGCCAGCAACTCTTTGTAAAGCCATTGAACTTCCATTGTTACTAATAACAACTGCCACCTTTGCATTAATTTGATTATTCTTACACCCATCCATAATCGCTTGTAAATCACTTCCACCATGGGATGCAAATACTGCTATATTCATAATTGTTTTCTCCATTCTTTGGTTCGATAAAGCTAATGCAGCTACCGTATATATCATAGCATATTACCCACCTTATTTCCTCTGTTTTTTCTCTTACTATTACAGTTATTTTTGCTATAAAAGAGCAGAGGATTACCAAACTTAGTAATCCTCCAAAAACTAACGTGTTCTTCCTCTTTCAATCGACGGAACATTCCCATAATACTGTCCATCCCCCGTCGCTTCAATCTCCGTCCTAACACATTCTTCCTGCCATACCTTGCAAGCCTCCTCATACTTCCGCTTCTCCTCACGCACCGCAAAAAGCTCTGTAAAGAATTCCGCAGCATTAGCATATCCGGCATCCCGAAGCACCTGTGAAAGCTCAGCCTTCATCTTCTCCACCTTTTTATCCAACAGAGTAATCCTCTCCTGCAATTCCCTCCTCTGCTTCTGCTTAAATACTCTGGAACATACAGACAGTTCAATCTCCAGATTGCCCCGCTCCTGTTCAACCGCAAAGATTTCCTTATTCCAACGCTTCAATTCTGCATCCAGCTCCATAATCACTGGATACTTAGACAGCAATAACGGTTCCTTTGGTTTCTTAGGAAGCTGTACCTTTTCCCAAATCTCAACCGCCTGCTCTGGCTCTTCCACCAACACTGGAACTTCTTTCTCTACAACTTTCTCATGAACCACATCCACAATCTTTTTAGCCACTTTAGCTGCTGCAAGTAATACCTTTGATATAAGCAATTCCAATGCCTTAATTGCAAGTCTGATAATATCCCCCAAGAAAGACGGATTATTCCCATATAATTCAATAGAATGCTTGACTTCCTCCGATATCTTTTCTCGCTTCACGCCTAGGATATCCTCCTCGGCAACACCTGAAATCAATGCTCTGTCCACAGTCTGATTCCATCTTGCACGCTCCATATTGTCAGCTTCTATCTCTGCTCCTTTAGGATTGTTTTTACCAATTTTCTTGGTAGCAAGATACATTCCATTCCTATCAAATACCTGAAGTTTATCTTCTTCATTTATGGCACAGACATTAATCAGGTCCGTGTATAAACGCTTTACCTCGTCCAGAAATCCATCAGCCTTAAACAGCTCGTTTTTCGTAGTAAACAGATTCCGCTCATACGCTTCCCCCTTCTTGATAACCTTGCACTTTTTACGGATGTTCCCTGCTTCATCCAAGATTTCCTTCTTGGTACGCCTATGCTTACCTTTCTCGTCATAAAACATATTTCTGGTGGCAATCTTCTCAATAGGTTTATCAAGAAGCTGACGCTCTGCAAATATCAGATGAATGTGGTAATTGGTCTTTCGCTTGTTATGATGCAGTGCTGAGATACATTCCACCTTATAATTCTGCTTAAAATGGTCTGTAAATCGCCTAAGCAAATATTCCGGCTCATAATACACAAAGGATTCCGGCAACGCTATAATCAGTTCCCTTGCCTCAATACACTTTCCCTCAGTCCCACTCTGCCGAAAACTTTCCTGGTTATATTTCGCCAGTTCTCTCCAAAAACTCTGCTCCGAAACCGTAGTATAAGTAGCATACAGATTTTCCTGCTTTGCCTTACTTGATATATAAGTAATTCTGCCAGACACATTGGTCAGCTTATTCATTTGCACAAATGAATTTCTTGGCATTCTAATCATCTCCCTTCTATTGCATAATGTGAGTGGATGCATAGGCATCCGTATACGAACCCACCGCCGTTTCCGGCGTAATAGCCCCCTGCAATGGCGAAATACACAGAGTACAAAACGAAGTATTGTGCGATGGGTGTATTTCGCTCTCAAACGCCGACGGCTGGATAAAAAATCTATCTTTAGCAAATACAGAAAAAGCCACATACCTTCGAAAAGATACATGGCTTCATCAAAGCTAATAGCTGTATTTAATTGGCTACATAATTTGCCGTTTCCGACACCACTTATTCCTACTGCAATTATGGCTACATATTCTTTCACAACTGATGCTACATCGCTTTTATTTACAAAAGCTTTGTAGCCATCTACTATCATTCACCACAAAAACTAAAATCAAGGAACTCGTTAATATCAGGTTCTATCTGATACTTTTTCTCATCCTCCTCAGTGTAATCTCTTTTTTCACATCCATCTCCACCAACCATAGTCTCTTGCCCTTGCTTCGACTCTTGTACGGCTGCTGATACCTGACCTGACATCTGCATTCCTGCTACCATCTGTGGCATTGGCACCTGTTGTTGTACAGGCACCATCCCCTGTAATCCCAACACGGATAAAAGAGACTGCTGTTGCATCATATACATGCCCGCCAACCCCGGCAGATTATCAAGTACCTTTTGCTCTACTGCCTCTACAATTCCTTTTACAAATGTATCCTCCTTCTCCCTCGATTCCAGATAGGGATCTCGTTTGAGAGCAAGATGCCTTGCATAGTAATCATTGATGGCAGCTATAACAAATTCATTCTGAGAGCGGAAGTCCTCCTTCACTTCTTCTGAGTGAAGAATTTGCCATGCTTTTCTTTCCGCTTCTTTTTCCTCATTGAAGCGGAAATTGTGATTCTTTATAGCCATCTAACCACCTACTTTCGATTCTTCTGACGAAGCATCATATAACAGAAGTATTCATACCCCTTGGCATTTGCACAAATATCATGATTATAGGTTGTCCTATCCGGATTGTATTTTCCAAAAATTTCCACCATTTTGGCACCGCCACCCATAACATACAGATTCATCAAATCCTCGTTATACTCGTAATCCCGAAGCTTCTGGAACAATCCCTGTACATACTGTTCAGCAACCTGCTTCATCGCTGATAAATATGCCTCACTTACATCCGCATCGCCATATCTTAAGAAATCATTGATAATTTCATCTGGTAATTTTGTTCCAGTCCTATCCATTATTCGATTCTGAATACGAATAAAGCATTGATTCACACCCAGTTTTTCTGTCCATGACTTGCTTTCAATCGGTCTTCCGTTATTCAGATACATAACATTCATAGTACCGTTGCCAACATCCACCAGCAGATTCATTCCCTTGAAATCCTTCAAATTTTCTGCAACAGCCGCATAGCCCTGTGGCATGACCGTGCAATCCACAATTTCAATCAGATAGTCCACCTTCTTGTATTTCAGTGAAACATATCTTTCTCTGGTCAGATACTTCTTAAAGCTCTCCCTCTGTGCCTGTACCCACTTCAAAGGAAGTCCCACCGCCAGATGAATTCTAGTCTCTGTAAGTCCTCTTGCCTCAAGCTCCTTTGCAATCGCTGCAAGAGTCAGAATATAAGTATCATCATCCTCCTGCTTGTCTGCAACAAAGCCCTTGTGACCTTCACCAATAATATAATAAGAACCATCATATTCGATATACTCCTTACTCAGCACCGGTTCACTGTCACACTTTATAATTCCCGTAGGAAATACTCTGTGGGCGGTTTTCACATTGCCATAACCATTATCCACGCCCAAAATAATAGTTCCGTTCATATTGTATTCTCTAATCTCTCTCATACTAAAATCCTCCAAATTCTAATGATACTGGCGAACAATGTCGCTTAACACGATCTCTTCCGCCATTTGTTTTGCCTGTTCCCGAAGCTTCCACATTTCCATTGTGGAAGCTGAATGCTGTGGCTTATGCTTTGCCAGATACTGACTCACGATTCCTTCCAGCATTTCATAAGCCTCTTCATTTAGCTCAAAAGCTCTGGCACTCAAGGTTCCCATACGAATATGGTGCCTGTACCTTTCTGCATGATTGGATTTCATATAATCTATCCATAACAGACCATATTTTCCAATCCACACATCTGCTTCCTCCGAAACCACAATATTCGGATAAAACACTCCATCCGCCTCTGTATAAGTGCCACCCATTGCTTCATAAGTTGATAATTCTCTGCTCATCGCTACTACCTCCATTCCTTTATCTTGCTCTGCCACGACTGCTGCCAAGGCTTTCCTGCTTGCTGTATTCCTGCTTCTCATACCACTCCTTCAGAAGCTGTTCGATTAAATCCGTCTTCTGCTTTGGTGTATAATCCTCTGGGAAATATTTTGCCAATGCATCTGCACGAAGCTTTATCTGCTCCCGCTGATTGGGCTTTTCTTCCTCCAAAACCATACAAATCGCATCCATATCCAAGGTTCCGTGCTGGCTCATTACCTTCAAGCGACACGCCTGTGATAAGCATGGTGTACACTGTTCCAAATCCATAATGGCATGAAGCTCGTACTGCTCCTCTTCCTTCAGATAAGATAGCTCCACAGCCACCGTAAAAGCAATCTTTCCTTCGTTCACCATATCCAGAATCTTAGGAATAAGATTGGTCAGGCGGATATAGCGGGCAATCTGCCTCTGACTTTCTCCCAGCTGCATTGCAAGCTGTTTATTAGAATCAATAGGCATTTGTTCAACTTCTTCGTTCGTCACTTGCCATCTGCCGTTCTCATCATATCCGCATCCCACCTTTGCAAGAGACAACGTTGGATTTTCTACGGACTTTTTGCCAACTTGGCAAGAAGTTAAATCCGTCCTCCTCCCCTGCTGTTTCATTGCCTCCAGCTTCATCTTGTAAGCAAATGCCTTTTCGCTTGGCTTAATATGCTCTCTCTGCAAATTACTATCTACCATAGCAATCACAGCCTCATTATCATCCATTTCCACAACCATTACCGACACTTCCGAAAGCCCTGCCCATTTACAGGCAGCCTTCCTACGATGCCCTGCAATAATCTCATACCCATCTCCATACGGATTAGCACGAACAATTAATGGAACTAGTACTCCCTTATCCTCAATGCTCTTTGCAAGTTCAAACAACGCAGTGTCTTCCACAACATGGAAAGGATGTTCCTTAAAGTCGTGTAAATCACTGATTTTGACGTTTCCCAACCTGACACCATGGTCGTCACCCCATGATGGATACATTTCCTTTATTTCTTTCATTCTCGCATTCCTCCATTCTGAAATCTTAGATATGAAAGCTGACAAAAGAAAGAAGACCGCATGCTTTCACATCCAAAGATGTTGAAAACAAGCGGTCTTGCGACTCTTTTAATATTTAGTTGTTGATGAAAATAATCTCCGAAATAACCTTAAATATTAACTGTAGATTTTTGTGTCCACTCATACCAGTTCCATAACTACTGAAACTTTAATCTCGTGAGAAATCTCCTTTTTACGTCCGATTCCGCCGGTATGATTAAATCTAAAAACCTGTGAAAAGTGCGTAAATTCAAGGATTTCTACATATCCACCCTTTGTAGACATGCGACGGTCTCAACATGCACCGTTCCCGGAAACATATCAACACAGCAGACCTTTTCTACACGGTATCCATATTTTGCAAACTCTACCAGATCCCGCGCAAGAGAAGTCGGCTTGCAGGAGATGTAAAGCATTTTTTCACACCTATATAAATCAACTATCTTCGGCAGAGCCTTCGGATGGATTCCTTCGCGCGGTGGATCAAGAACGATGAAGTCCGGTTTTTCTTCGATTTCATCGATCACCTTCAGCACGTCTCCGGCGAGGAAACTGCAGTTGGTAAGGCCGTTTGCCTCTGCGTTCTCTTTTGCAGCTGTAACAGCTTCTTCCACGATTTCCACGCCGATCACTTCTTTTGCGACCGGTGCAAGGATCTGGGCGATGGTTCCGGTTCCGCTGTAGAGGTCGAAGATCGTGCGGTCTTTCGTCTCGCCGACGAACTCGCGGGCGGTGCTGTAGAGAACTTCCGCGCCAAGGGAATTGGTCTGGAAGAAGGAGAACGGGGTGATCTTGAATTTCAGTCCGAGGAGTTCTTCATAGAAGTAGTCCTGTCCGTAGAGCACTTTTGTCTCATCGCTCTTTACAATATCTGCCAGGGAATCATTTATGATATGGAGGAATCCGACAACCTTTCCTTCCAGCGGCAGACCAAGCACTTCCTGCACAAGCGGCATCAGATCCCATTCTTCCTGGCTTGTGGTGACGAGATTTACCAGGATTTCTCCGGTATTCTCGGCTCTTCGCACCAGCAGGTGGCGCAGGTAACCCTCGTGGCTTATCTTGTGGTAGTAACTTGCGTTCCGCTCTTTAAAGTACGCCAGCACGCAGGTCAGAATCTTTGTGAAATCCTCATGTACGATTTTGCAGTCGCACGCGGTCAGGACATCGTAGGTGCTTCCCTTTTTATGAAGTCCGAGAGACAACGGGCCGTCCTTGTATTCATCGCCGAAGGAAAACTCCATTTTATTCCGGTATGCAAACTCCTTCGGACTTCCCTTGATTCCAAGGAACGGATAATCGGCCTCCCCCGCCTCATTGACCTGGCCGGCCTCCACGAGGGCATCGTCGAGCAGTTTTTTCACCTGACCGGCCTTCATTGCAAGCTGATCCTCATAACTCATCGTCTGGTACATGCATCCGCCGCAGGACGGGAAAATACTGCAGACCGGATCGCGCTTTTCCATCGGGGATTTTTCTGTTACTTCGAGCAGGCGGCCCTCCATGCGGTTCTTTCTTTTTTTGTTGATCTGAAAGCGGATCTTCTGTCCCGGAATTGCATTTTTCACGGTAACCGTCTCGCCCTCCACATGTACACGTCCTTTATTCGGGAAATCGATTCTTTCCACGACTCCCTCGTAAATTTCTCCTTTTTTCATTCTCTTCTCCTTCTATGTCAAACTGATTTCCGGACAGAAAAACTCCGGTACCACGTTCCGGCACCGGAGTTTCTTTTTTCCATCCTACTTATCTTCGTCTTCATCCTCGAAGTAATCGTCGAAATCGTCATCGAAATCATCTTCGAAGTCTTCCAGATAATCCGGAGTTACAAACCGGTATACTGCGTATGCGATTCCTGCAACTGCCGCTACCGCTCCGACAATGGCAAGGACCCATAAAATCACGTTTTTCGGTTTTTCGCTCTCACGTTCTCTCTGTTTTAAAAGCTCTAATACTTCATCAATCTTATTCATACTGTCCACCAACCTTTGCTTTAGATTAGAAACTTAACTTAACGATAGTATACCATACGAGCCGCAATTTTACCACAATTTCCGCTCTTTTTTATAAATCTTTTCGTTTCAACTTACAGTCGGTATTTTCACGGAGTCTGACATGTCGAGAATAGTTCGACTGTGACTTTCCTCATGTCAGTGGAGGATACCGATTTCTCTCCGCCTACCACTGCCGTTATGTTTCTTTTAACAATTCATCCCACCGCTTTAGAAGCGGGGGACTTCTTGTCTACTGGTGTTAAAATTCAGAATCCGCCGGCAGTTCCCGCAGAATCTTGTGGAACTGACCGCCGCAGCGCTCCATTTCTCCTAACACCTGGTCGATCCATTCACCCTTTGTATGCCAGTTTTCTCTGGTGAACTCAATATCCGAAGGACAGACAAAAAACTCTGTCTCCGGGTAGACAAGCTGGTAATACAGAATACACCGTCTCGCATGGAGATTCCGGCAGCAGAGGATCGCTTTTTTTACCTCGATGCCCGCCGCATCTGTCACTTCCCGTGACCGCAGTGCATTTTCATACGTATACGTCGCCTGGTCTTCGCGCAGAATCGCTTTCTCCGGCACGCCGTTTTTCTGCAGTACCGTCCGCAGAAACTCCCACTCGGTTTCATAGTTCCCGCCGTACTGCTCCGCAAGATCCTGTACACCGGCGAAATGTCCGAGCACAGTACTGTATCTTCCCGACGGAAGCACATACGGCGCAAATCCTTCTTTCCAGAGTTCTGCCGCGTGCGCCGCCATCTGCGGATATCCGTTTCCCGGCACAAAAATCACATCGGCTTTCTGCGGCTCATCCTTCACGAAAATATAGTCCGTAAAGTAGTTTAAAAACTTCTCATACATGAAATGTTACCACTCTTTAAAGTCCATGAGGCACTCTACGACATATGCCATATCCTGTTCAGACAGGCTGTAGAACATCGGCAGACGCATCAGGCGCTCGCTCTCTTTTGTTGTGTATTTGTCCTCTCCGTGGAAAACACCGAACTTCTGTCCGGCCGGGGAGGTATGGAGCGGAACGTAATGGAAGACACACATCACACCGCGCTCTTTCATATAGTTGATCAGTTTTGTACGCACTTCCAGATTTCTTGCCTTGATGAAGTACATATGTGCATTATGTACACAGCCTTCCGGCACAACCGGCTGCTCGATCTTTCCAGCCTCAGCCAGCGGACGGAGCTGCTCATGGTAATAGTTGTAGATGGCCATCCGCTTTCTGTCGATTTTCTCATGTTCCTCGAGTTCTGCAAGCAGGTAAGCCGCATTCATATCGCTCGGCAGATAGGAGGAACCGTAGTCGATCCAGGTATATTTGTCGATCTGTCCGCGGAAAAACTTGCTGCGGTTCGTTCCCTTTTCACGAAGGATCTCTGCTTTTTCCAGATAATTCTCATCCTGGAACAGCAGCGCGCCGCCCTCTCCCATCGTATAGTTTTTCGTCTCATGGAAGCTGTAGCAGCCAAAATCGCCGATCGTTCCAAGGGCTTTTCCCTTGTAGTACGCGCTCACGCCCTGTGCCGCATCCTCTACAACCTTCAGGTTATGGCGTTTTGCAATATCCATGATGGTATCCATTTCACAGGCAACGCCCGCATAGTGAACCGGAACAATCGCTTTTGTTTTTTCGGTGATAGCATCCTCAATCTTGGTCTCGTCGATGTTCATCGTATCCGGACGGATATCCACGTAGACGATTTTTGCTCCGCGCAGAACAAAGGCATCTGCAGTGGAAACAAACGTGTAGGACGGCATGATCACTTCGTCGCCCGGCCGAATCTCAGACAGGTAAGCTGCCATTTCCAGTGCATGGGTGCAGGATGTCGTAAGCATCGCATGTTTTACGTTGAAATTGTCCTGCATCCAGGCAGAACATTTCTTCGTAAAAGGACCGTCGCCGCACAGCTTGTTGTTTTCCTCTGCCGCCTGGCGGATGTATTCCAGTTCTGTTCCAATAAAAGGTGGTTTATTAAACTCTATCATTGTTTTTTCCTTATCTTTCTTCTATCCATTACTGTTTTATTTACTTTCAGAGCCCAAAACAAGCTCTTAGGTAGTCTTATTTTCTCACAAATCCCTGTGGATTTCAAGACACGATTTTGACATGACAGCCATATCATCATACTGTCCATAAAGCCAAAAGAACCCTTGATTTCTCAAGGGTTCCATAAGTAGCGAGAGGGGGATTCGAACCCTCGACACCGCGGGTATGAACCGCGTGCTCTAGCCAACTGAGCTATCTCGCCATATTCATTTTCAACACCGTTTTTCATAAAATATGGGGCCTATAGGGCTCGAACCTATGACCCTCTGCTTGTAAGGCAGATGCTCTCCCAGCTGAGCTAAGACCCCACATCAGTGTTTTGTCTGTCGGCTTTTTATCTGTATCACCAACCGACTTCGTTAGTATAGCATTCCACCCGCCAAATGTCAACACTAATTTTCAAATTTTTTCGATTTTTTTCAACTTTTTCTCCCGCCACTCTTTCAGGTACTGCTCCTGTTCAAGATCTTCCCGTTCTTTCTCCCATCCTGCCGCCCGGCAGAGCGTCCATGCAAGCAGAAGAAATACGGCAAAAATCCCCGCCAGACAAACGATTCCCATCTTTTCTGACCGCCTTTCCTGTTCTGATTCTGCTAAAAACCAAAGGATCTCCTTACTATTGTATCCGGAACGGCGGCGCTTTATTCCCTTTTCAGAATAAAAAGACAAAGCCGCCAGATTTCCCTTTCACCGGGATTCTGGCGGCTCCATTTTACTCAAAATTAAAGTTCACATTCACGTTACGCTTCGTCAATCGCTTTTCCAATATCATGGCGGTAATATTTATTGTCAAAGTCAACCCAGTCAACAGCCTTATATGCATTCGCACGTGCATCTTTCAGGGTATCGCCAAGTGCTGTCACGCCGAGGACACGGCCTCCGTTTGTCACGATCTCGCCGTCTTTGAACTTCGTTCCTGCATGGAAGCAGTAATAGCCCTCATGCTCTTTGAACGTCTCGAGTCCGCGGATCGGGAATCCTTTTTCGTAGGAAACCGGATAACCGTTCGAAGCCAGTACGATGCAGACACACGCATTATCTGCAAACTGCAGGTCGATCTGGTCGAGAGTTCCGTCGATGCAGGCTTCAAATACATCAATGATGTCTGTCTTCATACGAGGAAGCACAACCTGTGCCTCCGGATCGCCGAAGCGGGCATTGTACTCGAGCACCTTCGGTCCGTCCGGTGTCAGCATCAGTCCGAAGAAGATAACTCCCTTAAACGGTCTTCCCTCGGCTGCCATCGCATCTACGGTCGGCTGATAGATATATTTCTTACAGAACTTATCCACTTCTTCGGTATAAAACGGACTCGGGGAGAAGTTGCCCATACCGCCGGTGTTCAGGCCGGTGTCGCCGTCTCCTGCTCTCTTGTGATCCTGTGCAGAACTCATCGTCTTGATCGTCTTTCCATCCACAAAGGAGAGAACGGAAACCTCACGCCCCGTCATAAACTCCTCGATGACCATCTCGTTTCCGGCACTGCCGAATTTCTTGTCGAGCATGATCGTCTTGACGCCCTCTTTTGCTTCCTCTAAGGTATTGCAGATCAGAACGCCTTTTCCAAGAGCCAGACCGTCGGCTTTCAGCACGATCGGGAATTTTGCAGTCTCGAGATATTTCTCTGCCGCTTCTGGATCGGAGAATGTCTCGTATGCCGCCGTCGGGATATGGTATTTTTTCATCAGGTCTTTGGAGAACGCTTTCGATCCTTCCAGGATTGCCGCATTCTTTCTTGGTCCGAATACGCGCAGTCCCTCTGCCTCAAACGCATCGACAACACCGCCGACCAGCGGATCATCCATGCCGATGACGGTCAGGTCAATCTCTTTTTCTTTCGCAAAAGCAACAAGCTTGTCAAACTCCATCGCTGCAATATCGACACACTCTGCGTACTCCGCAATTCCTGCGTTTCCAGGAGCGCAGTAAATCTTGTCTACCTTCGGGCTCTGCGCCACCTTCCAGGCAATCGCATGCTCTCTTCCGCCGCTTCCTACAATCAGTACTTTCATCGCTCTTACTCCTTTATCTTTACGTGTCCGTCTTCTACCGTTACTTTTCCGTTTGCAATCAGATCAATCGCACGCGGCATGATGACCCACTCGGCCTCTTCCATGACGCGCTGCTGCAGTGCCTTCGGTGTATCGCCCTCGTGCACTTCGACTGCCTTCTGCAAAATAATCGGGCCGGTGTCTGTTCCGCCGTCCACAAAATGAACCGTCGCTCCCGTCACTTTGACGCCGCGGGATAATACGCCCTCGTGCACTTTCAGTCCGTAATAGCCCGTTCCGCAGAACGACGGAATGAGGGACGGATGAATGTTGATGATCTTATTCGGATAAGCATCCACAATGCTCTGCGGGATCACAACCAGGCATCCTGCGAGCACAACGAGATCGACGTTGTACGACTGCAGTTTCGCCAGCAGTGCCTCGTTGAATGCTTCTCTCGATGCAAAGGTCTTCGGGGAAAGGCATACCGCATCAATCTCCTTCTTTTTCGCACGCTCCAGCGCATACGCTCCTGCATTGTTGCTGATGACAACAGAAACCTCCGCGTTTGTGATGATTCCCTCGTCAATCGCATCCAGAATCGCCTGCAGGTTCGTGCCGCCGCCGGAGACGAGAACTGCTAATCTTAGCATAACTGTACTCCTTTTTCTCCGTTTTCAATGTGGCCGATCACATATGGCGTATCTCCTGTGGAACGGATGGCTTTCATCGCTGCGTCTACATCTTCCGGATCAACAGCCAGTACCATACCGATACCCATGTTGAAGGTGTTGTACATCATCTGCTCGTCGATATTGCCTTTCTTTGCCATCAGATCAAAGATCGGCGGTACGGTGTAGCTGTCTTTCTGTACAACGGCTACGGTGTTGTCTTTGAGCATACGCGGAATGTTCTCGTAGAAGCCGCCTCCGGTGATGTGGCTGCATGCTTTTACGGTTACACCGGCATCTTTGATGGCACGGAGTGCTTTTACGTAGATACGGGTCGGTGCAAGCAGGGTCTCGCCGAGGGTTGCGCCGAGCTCATCATAGTATGTATTTAAAGAATCTTTTGTCATATCGAAAACTTTACGGACAAGAGAAAATCCGTTGCTGTGAACGCCGGTGGAAGCCATGCCGATCAGTACGTCTCCGGCTGCCAGATTTTCACCGGTAATCATGTCTTTCTTGTCACATACGCCGACAGCAAAACCTGCCAGATCGTACTCATCCTCCGGCATCAGGCCCGGATGCTCTGCGGTCTCACCACCGATCAGTGCTGCATCGGACTGCAGACAGCCTTCTGCAACGCCTTTTACGATCGAAGCGATCTTCTCCGGATAGTTCTTTCCGCATGCGATGTAGTCGAGGAAGAACAGCGGTTCTCCGCCGGCACATGCGATATCATTCACACACATGGCAACGGCATCAATGCCGATGGTGTCGTGTTTATCAAGAATCATGGCGAGCTTCACCTTGGTTCCGCATCCGTCTGTACCGGAAAGCAGCACCGGCTCTTCCATTTCTTTGATTTTTGCCAGGGAAAAAGCGCCGGAAAAACCGCCAAGGCCGCCTAATACCTCCGGGCGCATGGTTTTCTTTACATGCTCTTTCATTAATTCTACTGATTTGTATCCAGCTTCAATATCTACTCCTGCGTTCTTGTAATCCATGGTGAACCTCCCTTGTCCTTTGTTTTTATTTACTGTAGTTACGGTATCCTGTTTCCTGCAGTTTTGCGTCTTTTGCCTCAACCTGCTCTTTCATTTCCTGTGTATATGCTTTCAGTTTTGCAAGCAGTTCCGGATCGGAAGTTGCAAGAATCTTTGCTGCCAGGATTCCGGCATTGGCACCGCCATTGATGGCAACGGTTGCTACCGGAATGCCGCTCGGCATCTGTACGATGGAGTACAGGGAATCACGACCTCCAAGCGATGTGGTATGCATCGGAATTCCGATGACCGGCATTGGGAAAATAGCTGCGCACATACCCGGCAGATGAGCTGCCATACCTGCGCCTGCAATGATAACCTTGAAGCCTTTCTCCTCTGCGGTTTTTGCATATTCGAAAAATACATCCGGCTCGCGGTGTGCAGAGATGATTTTCATCTCGTACTCAATTCCAAATTTTTCCAGCATGTCGGCTGCTTTGCTCATTACCGGCATATCAGAGTCGCTGCCCATCACAATTCCTACTTTAGCCATGTTGTTCTCCTTTTCTGATTAACTGTTCTAAGCGTTATTCATTAGTTATGCTTATATTTATGTTTTAATCATTCAGTTCTGCTTATAATATACTAAGCAGGCGCAGAAATGTCAACCCATAATCAGCCAAAAGGTTCATTTAATTCTTCCGTTCCCGGCAGGACAAAGCGTCCGTCCTCAATGAGAGGGATCGTCGTTCCGTCTGCTTTTTCGACCGCAACCGACTGCAGTTCGCGGTACGGAATCGTGATGTCCGTGTGGCATCCGAAGTATGCTTTCGACGGATCTTCTTTCCGTTTTGCCGAAACCTCGTTCTCGCGCGCGATTACTTCTTTTCCGTCCGGGTTGTACATCGGGCTGTCCTCCGCCCAGGCGTAGCAGGTGTCGCCCATCGCAAAATGCGGGCCCATCTTCTCTGCGATCAGGATCGGCAGTTTTCCGGCGATGCCGTACTGCTCTGCCATCACGTACGCCGTCGTGTTCGTTCCGATGGCAAACTCACCGATCGGCAGCGTCCTGTGGTGATACAGCAGGTTTTCTTCTATATAAGTACGATTGTCCTCTTCTTTTTCGAAGTTTGCGCAGTCATACGCGGTGATCATGCCGTCAGTCAGCGTCAGGCAGAGATCGCGGTAATACAGCTCGTTCAGGTAGACTCCCGTCACATGGAGCACGCCTGTCGTGCCGGTAAGACTCGGGGAAGTAAAGACCTCTCCGACCGGAATATTGCAGTCGGCAACACAGTTCTCGAAATTCGTCTCTTTCGCAGGATCGTTCAGATGATGCAGCATCACGCGCAGATCCGTTCTGTTCTCTCCTTTTCCAAGCACATGCACGGAAACACCCTCGTCGAGCGCATCGATCAGGTACTGCTGGATGCGCTGGTATTTTTCGTAATCGAGCGTGTTGATCTTTACGATCTCACGGAAAATTTTTTCGTAGCGCGGATCGATCTCCGGCATCGGGTAGGCGATGATCGTGTAGCCGTACTCATCATCCTTGATATAGCGGTTTACAATCTGGCCCGCCTCGTTCTGGAAACCGACACGGAGCTTTTGCTGGCGCTCATTTAAGTGCAGTGCCTGTTTTTTATTTACTGGCTCAAACGGAACTTCGCCGAAGGTTTCCACCACGGCAGGGCCGGCATAGCCATCCGCCAGTTCTTTGTACTCGTCGTATTTCACCTGCATCGCGCGGAGCCGTCTCTTCACGAGATCCTCGTTGAGATACAGCGCCTCATCGTTCCGGTGATCGTAGTCATACTGCTTATTCGCAGACGCACCGGCAACCCACGTTCTCCGCGCGCCGCGGGAAATCACCGGCTCGAGTCCCATCTCGCGGAACTGTAATATTGCCGCACGGATCATGCGCTCAAAACCGATGTGGAAGCGGATGCTGACTGTCTTCTTTTTCGACAGATCTTTTCGCGCCACGAGAAAGCACTTGCGGAAGCCTTCTGTGTAGGTGCGTGCCATCGCGTCGATTTCTTCCTGGCTGAACGTATTTAAAAAGCGGGCTGTACCCTTCTCATTTTCGGTGATATATTCGCCGTACTGGTACAGATACCGCAGATCCGTCAGATCAGATTCCATCACAATATCCTTCACAAAGTGCAGCGACGGGTCGACGATTTCGCGCACCTGGTATTCCTGGCACTCCTCGGCATAATCGCTCACATACCAGTAAATGCTCTCTTTTACATACTGCGCGGACGGCAGCGTCTCCTCCTCGAACATCGCATACAACTCGAGATACAGCTCCATCGCCGCAGTCAGCTCCAGCAGGCGGTCCTCATAGACCCAGACAACAGCATTTCCCAGCTCCCGGTACAGGCAGCAGAGGCTCCTTCCATGCGTTTCACCAAGTGCCCGCACGGCAAACGCCGGGTTTCCGTAGGAGGTCTCATACCGCTCCCCGATCACATCTTCATACGGCTCGCGGTTAAAAACAGCCAGCTCTTCCTCGGATGCTGTTTTTAGATATCCTTCTGCGATTCTGCTCCGGATCTGGTCCATTTTGCAGAGGTACTGTGCCATCTGTGCAAAAAAATCGCGGTACGGCTGCGGAACGCTTTTTTCCGCCGGAATCTGGCGGATCCGCTCAATTGCAAGCGCATACCGCTCGTTTAATAATTCATCCGTCATAAAAAAATCCCTTTCTGTTTCTCTTTAACTGTTACGAGGGGCAGATCTGCCCCTCATTCTTCTTAACTTATTCCTGTTTTTCTTCCCGGTCGTCAATAATTTTTCCATCCCGGATACTCTGTTCGAGAATCTCTTCCATATAACTCCAGATCTCCTCGGAGCCGGTCGCCGTCTTCTCGTTTCGTTTTAACGGCTGGGAAATCCGCACATTGTGGCTGGTCCAGTCTTTTCCATCGTTCTCATGATTTAAAAGCAGCGGCTGGAAATTGTCCATCACATGGGCAAAGCGCGCTTCCGGTGTCTCATACGCTTCGAACTCGAGCCAGAGATCCATCAGCATTTTTCCCTGATCCTCCGGCAGCAGGCCGTAGATGCGCTCGGCCGCTTTGTGTTCTCTCTCGTCTTTTGTTTTGTTTGCCTCCGCGTCGTACGCATACGTGTCGCCTGCATCAATCTCCACGAGGTCGTGGATCAGCAGCATGAGCACCGTTCTGCCGATGTCGATTTTCTCATTCGAATATTCCTGCAGCAGAAATGCCATCACCGCCATGTGCCATGCGTGCTCCGCGTCGTCCTCCTGGCGCGAATAGCCGCGGATGTGCGTCTGGCGCAGGATCTGTTTTTCTTTATCAATCTCCAGAATAAAATTCAGCTGTTTTTCAAAACGTTCGCGATCCATCTTTTTCCCCTTTTCTTTTATATGTACTCCCGGAGTCTTTCTGTGCTTGATTTTACGAGAGTACATTTATCTCACACCGATCAGAAACAGTGCCAGCCATGCGACCAACATGCCGCCGCTCGTAATCGAGCCGAGAACCGACATTCTGTGGCTGACCTGTTCTTCTTTAAAGCTCTTCATTCCCACATAGAAGCCGTATCCCGACAGAAGGAATGAGAACAGTCCCGCTGCTCCGAGAAAAATGCCTCCGTTTCCGCGGAATGCAAACGATACGACCGAAGCCAGCAGAAACAGAAAGACCGAAGCACCTGCCATATAGAGAGCTTCCTTTCCGCCTTCCGACGGCTTCCGGACAAAATTGTAATTATACTTCTTCCTCGCCATATTTCCATCTCCTGAATTTATTGCAGATCAGGAATGCGCCGCAGCCGATCATGGCTCCAAGCGTATTCAGCATCAGATCATCTACATCAAAGCAGCCCACCTTCGTGATGAGCTGAATCGTCTCCACGCAGAGGCTGAACATAAAACCAAGAAGCGATACTTTCCAGAAACTCTCCATTTTTTTGTGCATCACCGGAACGATAAAGCCGAACGGCAGAAAACCGATCACATTGCCCGCCAGATTTAAAAATGCGGCAAGGAATCCCACCTTTTCGCGGTAAATCCAGAACCGTCTGATTTCCTGAAACGGCACCAGATTGTAACGGTAATCCAGTTCAAAAAAGTTTCTTCTCCCGTATTCTTCTGCAAAAAACAGAAAATAAACGAGCGCAAGAAGATACACCAGAAATAAAATCCGTCCCACAACGCGGATTCTGGCTTTCGTCTCCTGCTTCATCTTCGTTTCCCCTTTCTGCGTTGTTCTCCCCTCTGCTATCAGAAACGCCGGCATACCTCATCGGCGCACGCGCTTCCGAAATATCCCGGCATTTTTTCTTTTTGAAAGGCGCTTTTAGAACATGATTTCCCCGCGTCGTTTCAGCAGGCCTGCCCCGCTTACGATCATCAGAACACCGGTTGCCACGCCAACAACAACCAGTACGGCGCCCATAGCGATATTTCCGCCGCCGACACGTCCCATGGTTTTATAAATCTTTTCATTCATAGCGCAAAACTCCCTTTCCCGGTGTACCGCATCTTATTTCACGCCGTACTCCTCATAATATGCATCAATGGCAGCCTTCATCTTGTCATCGATCTGAATTTTGCCCTGGCATGGACGGTTGTACAGATACGTGATAACGTCCTCCATGGTTACAATGGCATTTGCCGGGAAGCCATAGGTTTCCTGGATTTCCTCGAGTGCGCTCTTATCGCCTTTTCCGCGCTCCATACGGTTTAAGGATACCATCAGACCTTTGATCTCCACATTGCCCTGTGCCTGGATGATCGGGAACGTCTCCTCGATGGATTTTCCGGAGGTGGTAACATCCTCGATGATGACAACGCGGTCGCCGTCTTTAATTTTGCTTCCAAGCAGCAGTCCTGCATCTCCACCGTGGTCTTTGGCTTCTTTCCGGTTGGAGCAGTAACGTACTTCCACACCGTAGAGATCATGAATCGCAATTGCTGTTACAACACTGAGCGGAATTCCTTTGTATGCCGGTCCGAACAGAACGTCAAAATCCAGCCCGTAGTTGTCATGGATTGCTTTTGCGTAATACTCGCCGAGACGTTTTAACTGGCTGCCGGTTACGTAAGCGCCTGCATTCATAAAGAACGGGGATTTTCTTCCGCTTTTCAGGGTGAACTCTCCAAATTTTAATACCTGGCTCTCGACCATGAATTCAATGAACTCTTTCTTATACTGTTCCATTTTATTTTCCTCCATATTTTCAGGGGAAGGCATCGGTTCTCGCATGCCGCCCGTTTTTACTTCTATTCTGTTCTATACTACCATAAACGCCTCTGTTTTTCCAGTCCAGACACAGGATTTCGCATAAAAAACATAAAATCCACACAAATAAATTTCATTCTCTGACGCAAAAAATCCCTCCGCCCAGAGAACGGAGGGATTTCGATATGTTTTCTTTTTAGAAATCTACTTCTGTATCATAGTAGCAGCATTTCAGCAGTTTTTCCATCTCTTCAACAGATGGCTGTCTCGGGTTGGATCCGGTGCAGGCATCGGCGATGGCATTTACAGCGATGTCGTGCAGTCTCTCCAGGAATACGTCTTCCGGAACGAAGCCCTGCTCGGTCGGATAGCTGTCTTTTCCGTAGTTCTTGATGCAGTGCGGAATGTTCAGTTTGTCGTTCATGCCGCGCAGATAGTCAATGAGGAGTTTTACTTTCTCTTCCGTTGTCTCGCCGCCAAGTTTCATCTCGTCAGCGATCACTGCATAACGTTTTGCTGCAGTCTCGTCTTTTGCGTTGAACGCGATAACCTTCGGCAGGTACATAGCGTTTGCTGCGCCGTGGATCAGGTGAGCGCCGTAATCAGCGAATGCTGCGCCTGTTTTATGTGCCATGGAGTGAACAATACCAAGAAGTGCATTGGAGAATGCCATACCAGCGAGGCACTGTGCGTTGTGCATGCTGTCACGTTTTGCCATATCTCCGTTGTAGGAATCTACCAGGTCTGCCTGAATCATCTTGATTGCATACAGTGCCAGCGGATCGGTGAAGTCACAGTTCGCGGTGGAAACGTATGCCTCGATTGCATGGGTCATAGCGTCCATACCGGTGTGAGCAACTAACTTTTGCGGCATCGTCTCTGCCAGATCCGGATCTACGATTGCAACGTCCGGCGTGATTTCGAAGTCTGCCAGCGGGTATTTGATACCTTTTTCATAGTCTGTGATAACTGCAAACGCGGTTACCTCGGTTGCTGTTCCGGATGTAGAAGAAATTGCACAGAAATGAGCTTTTCTGCGGAGTTTCGGCATTCCGAATACCTTGCACATTTCTTCGAAGGTGATGTCTGGATACTCGTATTTGATCCACATTGCTTTTGCTGCGTCGATCGGAGATCCGCCGCCCATTGCTACGATCCAGTCCGGCTGGAACTCTTCCATCGCTTTTGCTCCGCGCATAACAGTCTCGACTGACGGGTCAGACTCGATTCCCTCAAAAAGCTGTACTTCCATGCCGGCTTCTTTCAGGTAGTCTACTGCGCGATCCAGGAAACCGAAACGTTTCATGGAGCCGCCGCCTACACAGACGATTGCACGTTTTCCTTCAAATGTTTTCAGTGCCTCTAAAGCACCTTTTCCGTGGTATAAATCTCTTGGTAATGTAAATCTTGCCATTGTTCAGAACCCCTTTCTTGTTTTGCTTCTGATGGACAGCTCCGGCAGATCAGATCAGCAGAATTTCTGTTTTTCCTGCTCTCTGTTTGAGCCGCCTTTTGTCTTTTGTTTTCGACTTTGTTATTATTATAACAAACTTTTTCAGGGATTTCCAATACAAAAATGATATTTCCTGATGTCAATTATATATGTCTTATTTACTCCCGTGCCGCCCGCGATGCCTGTTTTTCACGGTACATCGCTCTTTTCCTCCAGCTTTCCACTTCCAGATAATTCCAGTTGTAAAGCCCCGTCAGTTTATCTTTATACTCCCACTCAGAAAAATCTGTCAAATTTCACCGCACACAATCACATTTAATTTTACATTTCACGAAAAAACACTCCCAACCACTTTCAGCGCCTCCGCCAGATCCTTCCGAAAATCCTCATCCCCTCTCCGCAGACTATTCACCCTGCACCCAAACACCCTCTCATGCCCCGTACAGTGCAGATACCTGCCGTCCCCCAGATACATCCCCACATGCCCCCTCCAGAACAGCAGATCCCCGGCCTTCGCCCGTTCCTCCACCAGACACATCTCCTCCCCTTCTCTCCAGATCGCTTTCATCGGATACCCTTCCCTGATATCCGCATCCCGCCAAATCAAAACCCCATTCATCAAATACACCATAAACACCACACCCGAACAGTCAATCCCATCCGCCGCCTTCCCGCCCCACCGGTACTGGCATCCAAGATACCCCTTCGCACACTCCACAACCTTCCTCCGAAACTTCTCTTCCGACCACCCCTCCGGAATCCCCTGCTCCACAAAAAACCTCTCTTCCGATTTTCCCCACAAAAACCGATCCGAATCCAGTCTTTTTCTTAATGCCACCTCCGGCACAAACCCACTGATCCCATTCGCCAGTTTCACCCTGCAATACCCATTCTCCGTCTCCTCCATTTTCTCCACAAAACACCCCCGTCCCAGCGTCTCCAACATCCGCGCCTGCACCCGCGCTCCCCTCATCACATCCGCAAACCCGCGTGTCACCACATACGTATTCCCTGCCTTTTCCCTCTCCTCCATCCACTCCCGGCTTTTCTCTTCAATCAAATTCCTCTCCATCCACCCCCGATACCCATAATGCGTCCAAACCTCAATCCACTCCCCCTCATCTTCCCACATCACGCTCCATCCAAAAAACACCTCATCAACCACATCAACCCCATTCTCCTCATACAAAAACGCCCGCTTCACTTTAATGATCCCATACTTCATCTCACATACCACCTTCCATTTTCTATATACTATGCACCCACCACAACACTCTCACGCCGATCCGCCCCCGGCGGATCCAGACCTACTTCGTTCCAACTCCACACAACCAGACCTCACTGGAATTTGCGCCTGCCGTGTGGCGGGCATAGAAAAAGAGGGCAGAAACTGTGAGCCCGGAACAGGTGCAGGAAAATGGGATGGTTCCCGTTTCCCTGTGCCCATTCTGAGCCACAGTTCCGCCCTCTTTTTCTCGCCCGCCGCACCACAGATGCGAAGCCGCTCGAGGCCGTCCGTCTTATCTCACCGCCCCGATCAGCGAATTAATATCGTCAACCTTATGCCTTCTCATATACTCTTCGATACCGCGAACCGTTTCAACAGTCGCATACGGATTAAAGAAATTCGCCGTCCCAATCGAAACCGCCGTAGCCCCCGCCAGAATAAACTCCAGCGCATCCTCCGCCGACGCAATACCGCCCATACCAATAATCGGCACTTTCACTGCCTGCGCCACCTGATACACCATCCGCACCGCAATCGGCTTCACCGCCGGCCCCGACATACCGCCAGTCTTATTCGCAATCGCAAACTTCTGCCGTTCAATATCAATCTTCATCCCAGTAAGCGTATTGATCAGCGACAGCACATCCGCCCCGCCGGCTTCCGCAGCCCGCGCCATCTCCGTAATATCCGTCACATTCGGGCTCAATTTCATAATAATCGGCTGCTTCGCATATTTTTTAACTTCTCTGGTGATCGCCTCCACCGCCTTCGGATCCTGTCCAAACGCAATACCGCCCTCCTTCACATTCGGGCACGAAATATTAATCTCCAGCAGATCCACCGGCTCCGAAGTCAATCGCTCCACAACCTCACAGTAATCCTCCGTCGTCCGTCCACACACATTCACCACAATCTTCGTGTCAAACTGTTTCAAAAACGGAATATCCCTCTCACAGAACACATCAATACCAGGATTCTGCAGCCCGATCGCATTCAGCATTCCGCCGTAAACCTCCGCAATACGCGGCGTCGGATTCCCCGGCCACGGCACATTCGCAACACCCTTCGTCACAACCGCGCCAAGCTCCTTCAAATCCACAAACTCACTGTACTCCGCGCCGGAGCCAAACGTACCAGATGCCGTCATAACCGGATTCTTCAGTTCCACACCCGCCAGATTCACACTTGTCTTCATCGCTTTTTCTCCTCCTCGCGTCACTTACAGCTCAATTTCCGTACTTAAAAAGACCGGTCCGTCCTTGCAGATCCGCTTGTTGTGCACATGTGAATGACCATCCACCTCAGTCGACTGGCAGACACACGCAAGACATGCGCCAACGCCGCACGCCATCTTCTCTTCCATCGAAATCCAGCATGGAATTCCCTTTTCCAGACCGTACGCCTTAATCGCACGCAGCATCGGAGCCGGACCGCAGGCAAAAATTACATCTGCTTCCAGATGATCCTCGCGCACCGCATCCATCACATTGCCCTTCACACCGGCACTTCCGTCCTCCGTTGCAATATGAAGATCGCCTGCCGCAGCAAACTCCTCATTTAAGAACAACTCATCGCGGTAACCACAGCAGATGATCGTGTCCGTTCCAAGATCCTTCGCCGTCTGCAGCATCGGCGGAACACCGATACCGCCGCCCATCAGCATCACACGTTTTCCCTTACCTTCCTCGATCGGGAATCCATTTCCAAGCGGCCCTAAAATATCAACCTCATCCCCCGCTTTCAGATGCGAAAACTCCTCCGTTCCTGCACCTGCCACACGGTAGACAATCCGAAGTCTTCCTCCCTCTCGGTCGATCTCACAAAGAGAAATCGGACGCGGCAGAAGACGGCTGCCGTCTTTCGAAAACAGAGAAATAAACTGGCCGGCCTTCGCCTCTTTCGCAATCACTTTCGTGGAAATCCACATACTGTAAATTCCTTTTGCAATGCACTCCTGACTTTCCACAGTACAGCATTCCTTGATTTTCATAAGCTGAACACTCCTTTTATTTTCTTGAATCGGCGAAAAGCCCAAAATATCCTCCGGCGGACATAACATCTACCCGGCAGACCTTCTGAGCTTTTCACCCTGTATTCTTATTTTGCAGCAGCAAGCGCCCCGCTGATATCCTCAACCATATCCTTTACAGCTGCTCTCGAAGCATCCGCAAAGTTCTCAGTGCCAAACTCGGCATATTTTTCCTGTTTGTAAGCAGCGATAATACCTCTCGAAGAGTTTACGATTGCACCCAGTCCGTCCTCATTGAAGAAGTGAACGAGGTCTTTTCCTTTTCCGCCCTGTGCACCGTAGCCCGGTACCAGGATGTAGGATTTCGGCATTACCTTACGCAGCACCTTGCCCATCTCCGGGTACGTAGCGCCGACAACAGCTCCCACATAGCTGTAATCATCGCCCATGTGTTCCTCGCCCCACGCGGCAACCTGCTCACCGACCCACTCATACAACGGACGTCCGTCGATGATGCGGTCCTGGAACTCGCCGCTGGACGGGTTCGAGGTTTTTACCAGAACAAAGATACCTTTTTTCTCCTCTTTGCAGACCTTGATGAACGGTTTTACGCCGTCAGATCCAAGATACGGATTGACAGTTGCAAAATCCTCATGGAATCCGGCGTAGGATTTGCTTCCCACCTGCACGTGACCGAGGTGGCCGACTGCATACGCCTCAGAAGTAGAACCGATATCACCTCGTTTGATATCGCCGATGACAACGAGACCCTTTTCCTGGCAGTAGGAAACGGTCTTCTCATATGCTGCCATTCCCGGAACGCCGAACTGCTCATACATGGCAACCTGCGGTTTTACAGCCGGAATCAGATCGTATGTTGCGTCGACAATCGCTTTATTGAACTGCCAAACGGCCTCTGCAGCTCCTTCAAGTGTCTCTCCGTACTCGGCAAATGCCTTTTTCTGTACGTGCTCCGGCACATAGTTCAGCATCGGGTCCAGACCTACGACGATCGGTGCATTTGTTTTTTTAATGTTTGCAATCAGTTTGTTAATCATCTGCTTACTCTCCCTCTTCTTTCTTTTCTTATAGAAATTACTCAGCTTCGTATACAATCTTGCCGCCGCATACGGTAGCCATAACTTTTCCTTTGACTTTCTTGCCGCCGAACGGAGTGTTTTTGCCCTTGGAAACAAACTCCTTCGGATCGATCACATACTCTGCTTCCGGATCGATGACAACCACATCGGCGTCCATGCCAGGTGCAAGAGAACCTTTCTTGTCCAGGTGCAGGATTTTTGCCGGATTGTAGCTCATCTTCTCCGCCATCTGCATCGGGGTGATGATCTCGGTATCCACAAGTTCGGTGATGGTAAGAGCCACGCTCGTCTCCAGTCCGACGATGCCGAACGGAGCTTTCTTGAAGGACTCCTGTTTCTCGGTCAGCGCATGCGGTGCATGATCGGTGCTGATGACATCGAAGACATCGTCTTTCAGACCCTGGCGCAGTGCCTCGAGATCCTCTTTCGTACGGAGCGGCGGATTCATCTTGTAGTTGGTGTCGCCCTTTACGATGTCGTCGCTGCAGAGGGTAAAGTGATGCGGGCAGACCTCGGCGGAAATCGAAACGCCGGCCTTTCTCGCCTCACGCACCATATCCACGCTCTCTTTGGTCGAGCAGTGACACAGATGCAGGTGTGCACCTGTCTCTGCGGCAAGTACGATATCTCTTGCAACAATCGTGTTCTCTACGGAGTTTGTGATGCCCGGCAGATGCCACTCTCTCGAGTTTGCATCCTCATTCATGCAGCCGCCGTTTACGAGGTTCTTGTCCTCGCAGTGAGCCAGCACCGGAATGTTTTTCTCTGCGGCAATCTCCATGGCCTCTTTGTAGAGCAGCGCGTTCATAACGGATTTTCCGTCCTCGCTGATCGCCGGGATGCCGGCTTTTACCATGCCCTCGATATCGGCGAGCTCTTCACCCTTCTGTCCTACTGTGATGGCGCCTGCCTGCAGTACATTAATCGGAGAAAAACGGTCTGCTTTGATCGTTACATAGTTGACGCGGTCCGGGCTGTCGATGACCGGTTTTGTATTCGGCATCGCTACCAGCGTTGTCACGCCTCCTTTTGCTGCTGCTTTCGAACCGCTTTCAATATCTTCTTTATATGTCTGCCCCGGGTCGCGGAGATGTACATGCATATCGATGATGCCAGGCATTACATAGCAGCCTTTTGCATCTATTACCTGCGCATCTTTTACGCGGATTCCTTTTTCAACCCGTGTAATAACGCCGTTTTCGATCAGAACATCACTGATTTCGTCTTTTTGGGTGGCCGGGTCGATGACCTGTCCATTTTTGATTAAGATACTCATCTTACGTTCTCTGATCCTTTCTTTTCTTCTGGCCGTCGTCCGACCATTTATTCCTTTTTATAATACACGAAATCTTTCCTGAAATAAAGAGTTTTTTCTTGACTTTTTTGATTTGCAAGATTATAATGGTCTCAATCGAGAAGATGTTGAGATGTAATACGTGGTCACTAGCTATTAGAGATTATATTAGCATTCACCTTCAATATAATCTGTAATAGCTAGTGAATTTTTTTATCAAAAGTTCACTCGCTTATGGGGGAACATATGCATTCCCACATCATGCTTATTTTTTAATTTTATGGAGGTAACTCACAATGAACAAGGGAACAGTGAAATGGTTTAACGCAGAGAAGGGCTATGGCTTCATCACAGGCGAAGACGGAAACGATGTATTCGTACATTTCTCCGCTATCCAGGGTGAAGGATTCAAAACTCTTGACGAAGGTCAGGCGGTTACTTACGATCTTACCGAGGGTGCTCGCGGAATGCAGGCTTCCAACGTTGTTAAATGCTAATTAACCATAAGCGAAAGGCCGGGGGATGTATGTCCTCCGGTTTTTTAATTTACGCGGGCAACGAGCCAAAGTCCGTGCCTGCACGAGACCTTGGCGACTGCCGCGATAACTTGAGAAACTCGCGGAGCGTGTTTCTCATAGTTTTTTCTATAGCAAGACCCGAAAATAATGCAAAAAAGGCAGTGCTGCAGAGCGCGAATTGCAAGGAACAGATTTGAAGGCGTACCGGGGTACGACGAAAATCTGTGACGCAGTAATTCACGCTCTGCGGTGCTGAATTTTTTGCATTATTTTCGGGGATTGCTATAAATCTCTATAACAAAAGCGCTTATCACTCCGGGATTTTCCCGTCTGTGGTAAGCGCTTTTACTTTCTTTAACAATTCTGCTTATTCCGCTGTACTTTCGCTGATGGAATCTGCTGTGCTGTCACTTGCCGTATCTGCTGTGCTGTCCGAAGATGTATCGGAAGCATCAGAGCTGTCGCTGGTGTCATCTGCACTGCTGTCGCTGGATGTGTTGGTCTCGCTCAGATAATTCTGAATATCCGTCACGTTCATCGTTGTGGTTTCTGTCGTGCGGTTCGCCTTTTTCTCTGCTACCGAGTTCTGGTAAACAGCAACGGAGAACCAGCCGATCAGGGTAGCCAGAACAACGACGAAAGCGGTAACTTCCAGTCTCGTGATCCATCTTTCACGTCTCATGATTTTCTCACGGTTCGCTTTTTCCTTTTTATAGCGGTCAACTTTTTCCTGACTCATGGTTCTACTTCTCCTTTGATTTCTAAAAAGTGCTCGGCGGCACTTTCAAACATGTTGAAAATTATACTACATTTTCAACAAAAAGGGAAGAGAAAAGTTATAATGCAATGATAATTCCGCCGTCATTTGCATACATACTGCTGACGCCCTGGGTATCGAGTACGAAGACATCCTGTACCGCAAGGCGCTCCAGAAGGGCTTCTTTTACCATCTCGGCGCGCTCCGGGCAGTTGCAATGAGAGATGGCAAGCGTTTTGTTTTCTACATGCTGTGCGTCATTTACAATGGCATCGACCATTTTCATCAGTGCTTTGTTGATGCCGCGCGCCTGATCGAGCTGTACGATATCGCCCTCCGATGTGGCTCCCATAACCGGTTTGATCTTAAGCGCGGATGCAACAAGTGCTTTTGTTTTGGAAAGGCGCCCGTTTTTCCGCAACGTTTCGAGATTTTCCAGCACAAAATAGGTATGCTGTGTGCTGATGTAGAGTTCTACTGTCTCAACTACACGTTCAAAGCTCATACCGGCTTCTTCACACTCCACGATTTTTTTCACAATCAGTGTCTCACCGATGGATGCACTTCTGGAATTAAACACATGAATTTTCAGATCCTCATCTTCTTCCTGTGCCAGGTTGGCTCCAAGCACTGCACTGTTATAAGATCCGCTGAGCTGTGCGGAAAGCGTTACCGCATAGCAGTGCTTTGCCCCGTTCAGAAATGCCGTGCGGAAATACTCCGGAGACGGGCATGCGGATTTTGGGCATTCCGGGCACTCCGCCACTTTTCTTAGGAATGACTTCTGATCAAATGTTTCGTCATCCAGAATGGATTCGCCGCCGACTTCCAGTGTCAGCGGTGCAATTTCAATATTTCCTCTTTTTTTCATATCTGCTGTCAGTTCACAGCAGCTGTCTGCAACAATGTGAAAACTCATATATTTTGTCCCTCCAAACTTGATTCCGCTTTTTCTCACTGCGGACGTTTCGTATTTCCAATCACCGCTCTTTTTCAAACCTTCCTGAACTAGGGACGAATTCGACACAGTGAATTTTTTGATATTTTGTCATGTAGTTTTGATAACTACATTTTATCATAACACACTTAGTGCTCCATTGCAAAAAGTTTTTTCCCAATAAAAGTTTTTCCGTTAAAAGTTTTTTCCTTTTCTTGTCGCACTCCCCTTTTTGCGGTATACTACGGTCATACGGCTTTTTTGTTTATGGATATTTTTCCATTGCTTATTTTCAGGAGGTGGTACGTATGGAATGGACTTTTTCGGATTCGGTCCGGCTTTCCCTGCTTTCGTTTTCGGAAGCTTCCAAAGCCTGCGCGGCGCTGCCCGGATTTTCTCTTTTCCGGCGCAGTCTGCAGCCGGAGCGCATCGAATACTGCCGCGCAGAGCTGCTGCCTGACTGCCTGGTCGGATCGCTTGCCGTCCCGGACAAGACGCATCCGCTTCACCTTGCATTCTCGCTTGCGTTTTATCTCGACCGGGGGCAGCTTATTCTGGCAGCCGACGAACAGACACTTCCGGCTTTGCAGAGCCTCCTCTTCCCGGAAGAACCGCTCGATACTTCCGATGTCTTCCACCTGTTTTTCTCGTTTCTGGAATCGCTGATCCAGGAGGATATGCTCTATCTGCAGAATTTTGAGAAGCGCCTCGCGACAATCGAGGAGTCTCTTCTCGACACTCTGCCAAAAGAGCTGCAGCGGACCCTGATCACGATTCGTCGGGAGCTGCTCGTGTTCCATGCCTATTACCAGCAGCTTCTCGACATGTGCGAAATACTCTCCGAGGACGAAAATCACTTTCTTCCCCCGGAATGCGCCCGTCAGTTTTCGCGCCTTGGAAACCGCGTGGACCGTTTGTACGACCACACCCAGATGCTGCGGGAGTACGCCCTGCAGATCCGCGAGATGCAGCAGGCGCAGATCGACCTGCGTCAGAACGATACGATGCGGATTCTGACGGTCGTCTCGACGATCTTTTTCCCGCTTTCCCTGATCGCCGGCTGGTACGGCATGAATTTTACGCATATGCCTGAGCTTTCTGCCCCGTATGCGTACTTCATCCTGATCGGCGTCTGTATTCTCATTGTTGCTGTTGAAATTTGGTATTTTAAAAAGAAAGGCTGGTTTTAACTACGGATGATTATCCTGCAGATTACACAGTTAAAGAATTTTATGAACACTCTGCTCCGTCTCGAGACATTTGACCGCTTTCCCGTCTCCGAGGCGTCGATCACAACGTTTACGACGTTCTCCATCGACGGCAGTCTTCACACGGACTTTTTCGATCCCGATGACGCGCAGCTCTTAAAAGAAAAAGGGCGGACGCGGCTTCTCTGGAAAGATGTGAAATCGTTCTGCTATTCCGTCATCAAAGGAAAACGGACACCCCTGCAGTTCAAATTTGTGTTTCAGCTTCCGCAGGCGGCGTGCGAAAAAATGATCGCGGACCATGCGCTGCCGCTGGAAATAGAGAACGTGTTTGGATGCTTTCTGAATTTTCAGTATAAGGACGGAAAACTCTTACTTACCACCGGAACTTCCCTCAAAATCTTTACGATGGACAAGTCGCTCGACCGCGTCTTCGATGAGGAAGTCCGCCAGTTTCTGCTGAAAAATGAAATTGCATTTGAAGAACAGATATAAAGACAAAATACTTATTTAGAAAGGTTCTCTTTTTATGAATCAGATTATTATGTGGATCATGGCAGTCGGCGCGGTACTCGGCGGTGTCGACCGGATCGCTGGCAATCGCTTCGGACTTGGAAAACGGTTTGAGGAGGGCTTTACGCTGCTTGGACCGACGGCACTTTCCATGTCGGGCATCATCTGCCTCACCCCGCTGCTCTCCCGCTTTCTCCGTTTCGCCCTCGTTCCCATCTGGAACTTTTTGGGGCTGGATGCGGGACTTCTCGCCGGCATTCTCGCCATTGACATGGGCGGCTACCAGCTCGCCGGAGAGCTTTCGGCATCGCAGGAGATGGTGCGCTACGCAGGACTTGTGATTGCGGCGACGCTTGGCTGTACCATCACCTTTACGATTCCGGTCGGCATGGGAATGCTGAAAAGCGGCGACCGCCTCTTTTTCTCCCGCGGCATGCTGATCGGCACGGGCACGCTTCCCGTCACGATGATCGTCGGCGGACTGCTCTCAGGACTCTCTTTTCTGCAGATCGTACTTCAGTCGCTCCCGGTGCTCCTCTTCTGCTTTCTGCTGATGTTCGGCATCTGGCGTTTTCCGGAGCAGACCGTGCGCGCGTTCACGGTATTTGCAGATGTGATCCGGCTTCTGACGACGATCGGCCTCATCGCGGGCGCGTTCTGCTATATGACCGGCTTTTCGCTGCTCCCGGACCTTGCGCCGCTGGAGGACGCGATGGCGGTCGTCTCGTCCATCGGCATTGTACTGCTCGGCAGCCTTCCGACGGCGGAGCTTTTACAGCGGGTGCTCAAAAAGCCGCTCTCTTTTATTGGAAGAAAAACCGGCATGAACGACAGCAGTGCCGCCGGTCTTCTGATGGGCATTGTCAGCCCTGTTCCGGCGATCACAATGATGGAAAAAATGGACGAGCGCGGAAAGATTGTAAACGCAGCTTTCCTCGTCTCCGCCGCATCGACCATCGCCGCACATATGGGATTTACGTTCGGCACCGATCCTGATTTTGTCGTGCCGCTTCTCGTTGCAAAGCTCGCTGGAGGCATCGCCGCCGTCTGTGCCGCACTGTTTTTCACGAAGAAATCTGCTTATAGCAAGACCAGAAAATAACGCAAAAAAGGCAGTGCTGCAGGGCGCGAATTACAAGGAACGGATTTGAAGGCGTACCGGGGTACGACGAAAATCCGTGACGCAGTAATTCACGTTCTGCAGTGCTGGATTTTTTGCATTATTTTCTGGAATTGCTATAATTGTTTGAGAGCATACATAGCAACGCAATAAGACCTGCGCCGTTTGAAAGCGCAGGTCTTATTGCATTTCTTACTTATTTTCTATTTCTTATTTCACCATATCCTCTTTGATAATTCCATGCTCTTTTAAGAGATCTCCAACTACATTTCCATCTACCAGTTTCAGCAGAGGTTTTTTCAGCAGGTTGAGCGGTCCAGGAAGCTCGATTTCCAGCGGAGATTTTCCATCCATCAGTTTCACGGAGCTGTCCAGCAGATCGCGAATATCGTAAACGCTGCCCCATACTTCCGGCACGCCGCGGTCTACGCCGAGGAGTCCGTAAACAGCTTCCATTGCGGTACGAACGGAATACTCTGTCGTGAAGATGGTATCTCTTGGTGTCTCAGCGAACTGTCCGAGGAATGCGAAGTTGACGCAGCCATCCGGGATGACATCCGGGCGGTCGCCCTTTCTTCGTGGCATAAAGAATGCGGTGATATACGGCATCATGGTCGGTACGCAGACAGCGCTGTTCTCTGCCAGCTCCGGAATCTGGTCAACCGGCACGCCGAGGTGGTACAGCCACTCTTCGGTGATCTCTTTACCAGTGCACTCTTTCATCGGTTTCTTCACATAGTCGCCAGGTACGTCGGTGAACAGGCTGTAAACCCATACACATACCTTATCTTTATCCTGCTCTTTGAACTGTCCCTGACGGTTGATGGTCCAGCTTAAAAGCCACTTGGAATCCTGGCAGCTTACGATACCGCCGGTAACAACCTTTCCGGTTCTCGGATCACGTTTGCAGATATTGGTGATATACGGAATGATCTTATTGTCGAGAGTGGTAATTGTTGCGGATTCCCAGTTTGTCTTTGCAATATCGGAGCAGAATTTCTCCGGATGTCCAAAGGACGGATCCTGTTTTGCAATGTTTTTCCACAGGCTCCAGCAGCCGCTCGTGCGGACCTCTGCATCACCGTTCGGTGCATGGTTCTGATCGCCGTAGATCGTGCCTTCGGTGCAGCTTCCGTTGGTAACGAAGACGAGGTCATTCTCGGTGAGAACGATGCCTTTCTCGACGCCGTTTACCTTGCACTCAATGGCTTTTGCTACTTTCTTTCCATCGTTGATTTCAAAGATAACGTTGGTTACTTCGGTATTGAACTGGAAGTCTACGCCGGCATCCTCGAGGTATTTCTTCATCGGAAGAATCAGGGATTCATACTGGTTGTACTTCGTGAATTTCAGTGCGGAGAAGTCCGGCAGTCCGCCGATGTGGTGAATGAACCGCTGGAAGTACAGCTTCATCTCCAGTGCACTATGCCAGTTTTCAAATGCGAACATCGTTCTCCAGTACAGCCAGAAGGTGGAATTGAAGACTTCATCATCGAAAACATCCTCGATCGTCTTGTCGTACAGATCCTCGTCTCTTGTCATGAAGAGTTTCATGATCTCCATGCAGCCTTTCTGGCTCAGGTTGAACTTTCCGTCGGTATGGGCATCCTCGCCGCGGTTCTTCGTTGCACGGCACAGGGAGTAGTTCGGGTCTTTTTTGTTCAGCCAGTAATACTCATCAAGAACGGATACACCAGGTGTCTCAATTGACGGGATGCTGTGGAACAGATCCCACAGGCACTCGAAGTGGTTTTCCATCTCACGGCCGCCTCTCATGATGTAGCCGCGGGTCGGATCGTAGATACCGTCGCAGGCACCGCCGGCGATGTCCATGGCTTCCAGAATGTGGATGTGATCGCCTTTCATCTGGCCGTCTCTTACAAGGAAGCACGCTGCTGCGAGGGCTGCGAGGCCGCTTCCTACGAGGTATGCGCTCTTCTCATCGACGCCTTCCGGTTTTTCCGGTCTTGCGAAGGCTTCGTAGTTTCCGTTGGTGTAATAAATGCCTTTGCTGTTTTTCTTATCTTTTCCGCGCTCGGTGTTGCGGTAATCATTCTTTGGTTCTGATGTTACAGTGGTTGTCTCCGCTGCTTTTTTTGCTTCACTCTTGTTTTTTGCCTGCAGCACTGCTGCTCCAGCTCCGATGACTGCTGCTGATGCGATTCCGAATTTTAATCCTTTTTTTGACATAGACGTTCATCCTTTCTTTTCTAAATACGACTGCCGGAATGTTTTTTCGAATTTCCGGTTTGTATAGGTTATGCTGCTTTCTTTGTTTTACAAGTTTCTATTTGTGTTGCCATTGTCTGTTGACAATTTGAATCTTACTTCATTTTTCCCCGCTTTTCCATTTACAAAACAGGGCGGATGATTAAATTTTTATCATCCGCCCTGTTTTGTAAAGTGTAACTATATTTTATTTCTTTTTTCAAAATTTCGGATGGAATTGACGACATTTCCTTCCATCGTGCGGTGCATTTTTTCCGCAATCATATGGTAATCCACTTTCATTCCGTCTTTGATCCAGTCGAGCATGACACCGGTAAAGCTATACTTATAGAAATCTGCGATAAAACTCTGATCCGCCTCGGAGATGCCGGTTCCCTTTGCTTTTTCCTGTACGACACCGTACAGCAGATCGTGCGTCAGATGAAAGAGATATGTTTCGATCTGCTCCCGGCTTACAGAGTGATAGACATTCATAATAAATGGTTTATTCTCGAGCACTGCCTCAAAAATCTGCTGCAGGCCTTCCTGCCATGTCTCATACGTTTTCTTCCCCTGCAGCGCCTGCGTCGCATCCTCCAGGCACGACCATTCGACAAGATCGTAGATATCCTTAAAATGATAATAAAACGCCATCCGGCTGATGCCGCAGTCTGTCGTCAGATCGTTGATCGTAATTTTGTCCAGCGGCTTTTTCAAAAGCAGCTTTTTTAATGACGCTTCCAGCGCCGCCTTTGTCGCATTTGTCATGTATTTCCTCCATTTTTCTTTTATGTACCCTCGGAATCTTTCTGTTCGAAACGCTTCTATGCTTTTTCATTGTAGCATATCCATTCTCCAGAAACAACTGCGCAGCCCTTCTGATCAGACTTTACAAAAAGTTTAGAAAGTACCGTAATACCAGTAAATTCAATACTTTCCGTCGTTCTGTTAGCACTCTTTTTTCTCGAGTGCTAATTTCCCCTTGACTTTTCCCTGTGCCAGTATTACTATAACTATCAGAGCAGTAAAAAAGCTGCAGACATCTAAAAAAGCATGATATTCCCGCTTTGCTGGATCAAAATATTTTTATAAGAAAAGGAGTGTGTTTCTCATGAGTGCGAAACATGGAAATCTTTCAATCAACAGCGACAATATTTTCCCGATTATCAAAAAATGGATGTATTCCGACCACGATATCTTTGTCCGTGAGCTCGTTTCCAACGGCTGCGATGCCATCACCAAACTGAAAAAGCTGGACGGCATGGGCGAATATACTCTGCCGGATGACTACAAAGCAGCCATTCAGGTGATTGTAAACCCGGATGAGAAAACCTTAAAATTCATCGATAACGGTATCGGTATGACCGCAGACGAAGTCGAAGAATATATTACCCAGATCGCCTTCTCCGGCGCTACCGAATTTCTGGAGAAATACAAAGACAAAACGAATTCAGATCAGATGATCGGCCACTTCGGTCTTGGTTTCTACTCTGCTTTCATGGTAGCAGATGAAGTTCACATCGATTCTCTTTCTTATAAAGAAGGATCCACCCCGGTACACTGGACCTGTGACGGAAGCACCGAGTACGATATGTCCGAGGGCAGCAAGACAACTGTTGGTACCGAAATCACTCTGTTCCTGAACGAGGACTGCCTGGAATTCGCAAACGAATACCGTGTCCGCGAAGTTCTGGAAAAATACTGCTCCTTCATGCCGGTTGAAATTTTCCTGTCCAAAGCAAATGCGCCGCAGGAATACGAGACCATCGATGAAAGCGAATTAAAAGACGACGACGTTGTCGTAGAGCACATCCACGAGGACGCAAAATACGAAGAGAAAGAAAAAGAAGACGGAACGAAAGAGCAGGTTGAAGTTTCCCCGGCCAAAGAGAAAGTAAAAATCAACAAACGCCCGGTTTCCATCAGTGATATCCACCCGCTGTGGACCAAACATCCAAACGAGTGCAGCGATGAGGATTATAAAGAATTCTACCGCAAAGTCTTCAACGACTACCGCGAGCCGCTGTTCTGGATCCACCTGAACATGGACTATCCGTTCAACCTCAAAGGTATCCTCTACTTCCCGCGTATCAACACCGAGTACGATTCCATCGAGGGAACCATCAAGCTGTACAACAACCAGGTATTTATTGCCGACAACATCAAAGAAGTCATTCCGGAATACCTGATGCTCTTAAAAGGCGTCATCGACTGCCCGGATCTGCCGCTGAACGTATCCCGAAGCGCACTGCAGAACGACGGATTTGTCAAGAAGATCTCCGAGTACATCTCCAAGAAATTCGCTGACAAGCTCTCTGGCATGTGCAAAACCGACCGTGAGAATTACGAGAAATACTGGGATGATATCAACCCATTCATCAAATACGGATGCATCAAGGACGAGAAATTCTCCAAAAAGATGATGGACTATATTCTGTTCAAGAACATCGACGGAAAATATCTGACTCTTGAGGACTGCATCAACGAGAATAAGAAAGAAGAAGCTCCTGCAGAGAACACCGAGGAGAAGGCTGAAACTACGGAGAATACCGAAAATACGGAAAACGCTGACGAGAAGAAAGAGCCGGAAAAAACGACTGTTTACTACGTCACCGACGAAGTTCAGCAGAGCCAGTACATCAACATGTTCCGCAGCCAGGGCATGGATGCTGTCATCCTGAAACACAACATCGACTCCGCTTTCATCACCCATGCAGAGCGTTACAACGAGCATGTAACCTTCCAGCGCATCGATGCAGATCTGACCAACGATATGAAAGACGAGTCCGGTGAGGATCTGACCGACGCTACAAATGCTCTGACCGATCTCTTCCGCAAAGTCCTCGACAAGAAAGACCTGACCGTCAAAGTTGAGAACCTGAAAGACGAAAATGTATCCTCCATGGTAACGCTTTCCGAGGAGAGCCGCCGGATGCAGGATATGATGAAGATGTATGGCATGACCGGCATGGATCCGTCCATGTTCGGCGGACAGGAAACCCTGATCCTGAATGCAAAACATCCGCTCGTTCAGTACATTCTGAAGAATGGCGAGAACGACAACACATCCCTGTTCTGCGAGCAGCTGTATGATCTGGCAATGATCAGCCACAAACCGCTCTCTCCGGACGAGATGACAAAATTCGTAAGCAGAAGCAATCAGATTATGATGCTCCTTGCAAAATGATAAAGCACAGGCACAGCAAAACGCACCTCTTATAAAACACGCCGGATTTCTGGAATTTACCAGATGTCCGGCGTGTTTTTTCCTGCTTTTTTACTTTACGATTTCTGATCCAGATGATAGAATAATTCTATTCGCCCTATTGAAAAATAAGGAAAATCACACGAAAGGTCTGGTATTTATTTCTATGAAAAAAGGAAAGCCATCCGCCCTGCTCCCGATCGCCGTTTTTCTGGTGTTTTATCTGGGGCTCGGCATTTATTCCGAGTATATTTTAAAAATTCCGATGGGCTTCTACAACATCCCCATCGTCGTCGCGTTTCTGGTAGCGATCCTCGTCGCCTGTCTGCAGAACCGCAGTGTCCCGTTTGAAGAAAAGCTCGCCCTCATGGGACAGGGCATCGGGGACAAAAACATCATCACAATGCTGCTGATCTTCCTCGCCGCAGGCACGTTTGTCGGCGTTGTCGGAAGGAGCAGTGCAGAGAGCATTGCCTATTTCATGCTCTCCTGGATTCCGGCAAAGTATGCCGTCGCTGTGCTCTTTGTCGTTGCCTGCTTCGTCTCCACGGCCATGGGAACCTCCGTCGGAACGATCACGCTTCTCGTGCCGATCGCCGCTGCTGTTGCCGAGACCTCCGGCTTTTCGCTGGCGCTCTGCGTCGCCTCCGTCATGGGCGGATCCATGTTCGGCGACAACCTCTCCTTCATCTCCGACACGACAATCGCCGCCTGCAACGGACAGGGCTGCGAGATGAAAGACAAGTTCCGTGAAAACTTCTGGATCGCTCTCCCGGCTGCTCTTGCCGCGCTGGCGCTGATCCTTGTAATCTCCTTCCGACAGGCGCCGGGCACACCGGTCGTCCACGAATACCATCTGCTGCAGATGGTTCCGTACCTGCTCGTGCTGATCGGCGGCATCGCGGGCATTCAGGTGTTTGTCGTACTCCTTATCGGTATTGCTTCCGGTGCCGTTATCATGCTCGGTACGGGACAGACGACGCTCTTGGATATGCTCTCCAGCATGGGAAGCGGCACTTCGGGTATGTTTGAGACATGTATGGTTGCGATTCTTGTCGCTGCGATGTGCGCGCTGATCCGGGAAAACGGCGGCTTTACTGTCCTGCTTCGTGCCATTCACAAAATCTTCCGCGGAAAAAAGGGCGGCCAGCTCGGTGTCGGCATTCTCGTCGCGCTGCTCGACATTGCGACCGCAAACAACACCGTCGCGATCGTCATGGCAAACCCGATCGCAAAGCAGATGTCCGAGGACTACGGCATCACCCCACGGAAAACGGCATCGCTCCTCGATACCTTCTCCTGCATCTCACAGGGCATCCTGCCGTACGGCGCACAGATGCTCGTGGCGATTTCCGCGGTGCATGAACTGGGATATGAGCTCTCCGCCTTTGAAATCATGGCAAACCTCTTCTATCCGGGCATGCTGCTTGTCAGTTCGCTGATCTTTATCTTCGTTCTGCCGGATCGGAAAAATGCCGAAAGCAATGCTTAAAAAGTTCCGTATCGGATCAACTCAAAAAATTATGTTAAAATGCCCACCGATTTCACTTTTTCGTTTGATCGGCGGGCATTTTTTTGCTTTTTTTTACAAAAATCACCAAAATTGCAGTAACATTTACGGTTGAAATTCTTTTATGCGGGTAGTATAATCGGGGTCGTGACATTGAGAAGTAATGATGTTATGTGGGTTATGGGGAGAAAGGACAACAGACAAAGTGAAATTATTAAGACAGTTCCTTGTAATTATGGCGGTTTCGTTCGTCGGAGAAATCCTGCACGCCGTGCTGCCGCTTCCGATTCCGGCAAGTATCTACGGCCTTGTGCTGATGCTGGCGCTTCTGATGACGGGGGCATTAAAACTTGATGCCGTCGAGGACGCAGGCAAGTTTATGATTGAGATCATGCCGGTCATGTTCATTCCGGCGGGCGTCGGCCTGATGGAATCCTGGGGTGAATTAAAAGCCGTTCTCGTTCCGGTTCTCGTGATTACGCTCGTCAGCACCATCGTCGTTATGATTGTGTCCGGACGCGTGACACAGGCGGTCATCCGGCTGGAAAAGAAACACAAAGGAGGGGACGCAAAATGACAAATATGCTCTGTGAATCTGCATTTTTCGGCGTTGTCATCAGCCTTCTGGCGTATGAGCTCGGCATGCTGTTAAAGAAAAAATTTGGGCTTCCGATTTTCAATCCGCTGCTGATTTCCATTGCAGTCGTCATTGTATTCCTTGCTGTTTTCGATATCGATTATCAGAATTATAATGACGGTGCAAAATACTTGAGCTATCTGCTGACTCCTGCAACGGTCTGCCTTGCGATTCCGCTGTATGAGCAGATGGAGGCATTGAAAAAGAATATCAAAGCCATCCTCGCCGGTATTCTCTCCGGCGTGCTGACGAGCCTTACCGTGGTTCTCGCGCTGGCGCTGATCTTCAATCTGAATCATAAAATGTATGTAACACTGCTGCCGAAATCGATCACAACGGCCATCGGCATGGGTGTTTCGGAAGAGCTCGGCGGTGCGGTGACGATCACGGTTGCCGTTATCATCATCACGGGTGTGCTGGGAAATATGCTGGCGGAGACGCTCTGCAAGCTGTTTCACATTGAGGAGCCGATTGCAAAGGGCATCAGTATCGGATCGGCCTCCCATGCGATCGGTACGGCGAAGGCCATGGAGATGGGCGATGTCGAGGGCGCGATGAGCAGCCTTTCGATTGCAGTTGCAGGTATTCTGACTGTGGTCGGAGCGTCGATTTATGCGATGTTTATCTAAAAACGAACACTGATAAAAAACAGAAAAAATCCGGGAATGGAAAGCAATGTAAAACTTTCCGTTCCCGGATTTTCTATCCCTGAAATTCTATAGCTAAAAATTAAAATTCCGACTGCAGAAACTCTTCAATAAAAAGAAGCGCAGTAGCACTCCGGCCCTTCCGGGTCGATGCAGATATGCTCGAGCGTTCCGCTGTGCATCGAAAGCCCCATCGTCAGATCCTGCACAATCTGCTGCTTCGCCGTCTGGCGGTGCTCATAGATGTACTGATACACACTTTTCTTATTAATCTTTTTTAACGTAATTGTGGTAATACTCTTTTCGTTCACGCAAAAACGTCCTCTCTTTTACCGCTCCATCACATTGATCGACTCGATACCGACGCTTCCGCCGCGCACGACTTCGATCTTGCCGAATTCCTCTTTCATCAGCTTCACAACTGCATCGTTTTTCGTCGCCGTCTGGACAAACTCGAGCAGCAGGCTGTCTTTTCCGTAGTCGATGACCTTCGCCTTGAACGTCTCAGCGATCTGGAACAGCTCGACTTTGTCAGCTGCGCTGCAGTTGAATACCTTGATATACAGAATCTCTTTCATGCGCACAAACACGTCGGTGAAGTCGATGACTTTGATGACCTCGACCATGCGGTTCAGCTGTTTTTTGATCTGCTCAAACGTCTCATCGTCACTGACCGTGGCGATCGTCATACGCGATACGGTCGGGTCCTCGGTCGTTCCGACGGTCAGGCTGTCCAAGTTATAGCTTTTTGCGGAAAAAAGCCCGGAAATCTTGGAAAGGACACCAACCTGGTTTTCTACGTACAGTGAAATCCATCTTTTTTTCATTCCCTTATTCATCGCGCTCTCCTCCTAACAGTCCATAATCATATCTTCGAGCGTTCCGCCCGGCTTGATCATCGGGTAAACCATCTCCTCCGGATCGATGATAAATTCGATGATCGTCGGAGTCTTGGTGTTTTTCTTCGCCTCTTCAAACGCAGCCGCGATATCCTCTTTCTTCATGACACGGATGCCTTTTGCGCCGTAACTCTCAGCCAATTTGATAAAATTCGGCGTGTATTCCGGGTACTCTTCTCCGTCTGTTCTGCGGGAAAGTGCACCGGCGCGCAGGTTCGTCATGCTGTACCGTTTGCCGTAAAACAGTTTCTGCCACTGGCGTACCATGCCGAGGTATTCATTATTAAAGATACACAGGATAACCGGCAGCTCCTCGAGAACGGCAGTCGCAAGTTCCTGAATATTCATCTGCATACCGCCGTCACCGGAAATCGCGATGACCGGTTTGTCCGGGTTGCCGATTTTTGCTCCGATCGCGCCCGGAAGGCCGTATCCCATCGTTCCAAGGCCGCCGGACATGATGATCTGGCGGTTTTCGGTAATATCGACGTACTGACTTGTCAGCATCTGGTGCTGTCCGACGTCAGTGACGATGATCGCATCGTCAAACTGCTCGTTGATCGCGTTGAAAATATCGAGCGGTCCCATCACGCCGTTCGGGCGCATCGTCAGCGGATGCTCGTTCTTCCAGGCATCGATCTGGGCAAGCCATTTCGATGTGGAGCATGGCTCTACGTACTCTGCTATCTTCGTGATCGCCTCTTTTGCATCGGCTACGATCGGAATATCGACGTGGATGTTTCGGGAGATCGAAGCTGTGTCGATGTCGATGTGGACAATCTGCGCGTGCGGGGCAAATTCATGCAGCTTTCCGGTGATACGGTCATTGAAACGTGTTCCGATCGAGAACAGCAGATCGCACTCGCTGACTGCCATATTCGCCGCATACGCGCCGTGCATGCCAAGGTTTCCGATGAACAGCGGATGTTTCGTGGAGATCGCGCCGCGTCCCATAACGGTTGTGACAACCGGCACCTGTGTTTTCTCGACCACTTCGCGGAACACTTCCTGCGCATGTGCGATGTTGACGCCGCCGCCGGCAAGGAACAGCGGGCGTTTTGCTTTCGAAAGCATCTTTAACGCACGTTTTAACTGGCCGATGTGAACGCTGGTGTTCGGTTTGTAGCCGCGGATGTTGACGTTTTTCGGATACTCTGCGCTGCCGAACTCTGCCATGACATCTTTTGGAAGGTCAATGAGAACCGGGCCCGGTTTTCCGGTGCGTGCGATGTAGAATGCCTCTTTGATGATGCGTCCGAGATCTTCACGGTTTCTTACCGTCACGCCGTATTTCGTGATGCTGCGGGTGATGCCGACGATATCAACCTCCTGGAATGCATCGTTTCCGATGAGGTGGCGGGGTACCTGTCCGGTGAAGCAGACAAGCGGAACGCTGTCGTAGTTTGCCGTTGCAAGACCGGTGACCAGGTTGGTTGCACCAGGGCCGCTGGTAACGAGGCATACGCCGACTTTTCCTGTCGTTCTCGCATAGGCATCCGCCTCATGCACCAGCGCCTGCTCGTGGCGCGGCAGAACGATTTTGATTTCATCCTGTTTGTAAAGCTCATCGCTGATGTCAATGGTGCAGGCTCCCGGATAACCGAAGAGATACTCGACACCCTCCTCTTTCAGAGCCTTTACCAGAAGTTTGTTTCCTGTAATCTGTTTCATATGAAAACCTCCTGTTCTAAATTTGCTGCATAAAAAATCCCCGAACATAAAACACCTTTGCTGTGCCTTACGTTCAGGGAGAATGTTTCCATCCACGGTACCACCTGAATTCCAGAAGAATACACTTCTGCTCATTCCGTACAGGATTTAACTTTTTTCATCCGATACGGCATCCCGGTAACGTGGGAACTACGTTGGAGCCTACTTGGAAAACATTGCTGTCCGCTTTTTCTGTTCAGTCCACTGCTCGAGGGCTACTTCCGCAGGCACGCTCACGGAGATTCCCACCAGCCATCTCCTCTCTTTGCTTTGCGCCGCCAGGTACTCCTCCCTGTCACTGCATTTTAGGTTTTGTTTTTTCTTAAATTACTGTCTATTATAGTCGGAAATGCCGCTCGTTGTCAATCGTTTCGCGCCCTTTTCTTGACTTTTCGCCCTGCGTGTGCTTTACTTAATCAGGTTTTTCTAATTAAAATAAGGAGTTTATACCCATGATGATTACATACACACAGGAAGAACTCTCTTCCATTGTCCACGCATTTGCTTTCCCGGGAACGATTACAGACTGGACGCCGCACGGGAACGGCCATATCAACGATACGTTTCTGGTGCGCTCTACCGAAAACGGCGTCCTCCGCAAATCGATTCTGCAGCGCATGAACCGCACCGTTTTCCACAATCCAACGGAGCTGATGCAGAATATTGCACAGGTAACATCATTTCTGCGGAAAAAAATCACAGCCGCAGGAGGAGATCCATTCCGCGAGACGCTGAACCTGATTCCGACGACAGACGATGCCTGGTTTTTCGTCGATGAGCGCGGAGAATTCTGGCGCGCATTTCTCTTTATTTCCAATGCGTCCTGCTATGATGCCGTGACAGATCCAAAGCTGTTTTACGAGACCGGTAATGCTTTCGGCCGCTTCCAGCAGATGCTCTCCGATTTTCCGTCCGCCTCTCTTTTCGAGACGATCCCGGATTTCCACAACACACCGCTCCGCTACCAGGCGCTTTTACAGGCGGCACAGGCGGATCCGAAAGGACGGCTGAAAAACGTTTCGGATGAGATGGCGTTTTTCCTCGACCACGCAGACGATTACGGCGTAGCCGAGCGCATGAAGGCCTCGGGCGAGCTGCCGCTCCGCGTAACGCACAACGATACGAAGCTGAACAACATTATGATTGATGACAAAACCGGCGAGGGCATCTGCGTCATCGACCTAGACACAATCATGCCGGGACTGTCGATCTTTGACTTCGGCGATTCCATCCGCTTCGGCGCGAATACGGCCGCTGAGGACGAACAGGATGTCTCGAAGGTGTCTCTTTCCCTTCCTCTCTTTGAGAGCTATACAAAGGGCTTTCTCGCAGGCTGCGCAGGCTCTTTGACCCGCGCGGAAGTCGAAATGCTGCCGATGGGTGCAAAATTAATGACCCTCGAATGCGGCATCCGTTTTCTCGCCGATTACCTGATGGGCGATACCTACTTCAAAACCGCTTACCCGGAGCACAACCTCGTACGGGCGCGGACACAGATCGCGCTTGTAGCGGATATGGAGGAGAAATGGGGCGAGATGGAGAACATCGTCGCACGGGCTTCGTTTTCCCACTAAGCACCCGCATAAATTCACAGCATCAAAAAGACACAGCTGGAAGTATCTTTCTGCCTCCTGCTGTGTCTTTTTTGTTATCTTTCTACTATACAATATGTTTTATATTATGCTCTCGGAACGCTGACAATCCGCAGATCGTATTTCTTCAGCATCTCGCCGCCCTGTACTTTCTCGCCGGTCAGGATATCTTCTTTTCCGTCGAAGACTGCCGGAAGCGAAATCTCCTCATCTTTGAAGTTGATGATAAAGTACAGATCCTCGCCGTCTGCCTGGCGTTTTGTGATCTCGAGTGCTGTTGCTTCTCCAATCACCGGCTGGATGGCTGCGCTGTCTGCTGCCATAGCAAGAACTTTTGCAAGGCCGCTCTCAGAAAGGTCGGTTCCGACATAATATACGGTTCCTTTTCCGAACTGATTTTTTGCAACAGCAGTCATGCCTGCATAGAAATCGCTCTCATACTGTGCGATTTCTTCAGCTCCTTCGAGGTGCATCAGGTCACATACGAGACGGCACTCTTCCTCGGTTCCGTCTGCGAAACGGATCTTGTTTCTCTGCTCCGGTGCAAGAGCGTCGATCTCTTCTACCCATACGCCTGCCATTTTTCTGAGCGGTCCCGGGTATCCGCCGAGATGAACGTTGTCCGACTGTCCGACGATACCGCTCATGTAGGTGGTGATGAGGGTTCCGCCTGCCTGTACATAAGCCTCCAGGCTCTCTGCCACACCGTCTTTTACCATGTAGAGAACCGGTGCTGCAACGAGGTCATATTTGGAGAAGTCCGCGTCGATCGGGATCATATCGACAGCGATGTTCTTGTTATAGAAGTAATTGTACATCTGCTCGATCTGGTCTACGTAACGTAAATCGCAGTTCGGTCCGCTGGTGTACTCCAGTGCCCAGTAGTTTTCCCAGTCGAAGATAATGCCGACTTTTGCGTGGTTCTCGGAGCCCATCACACGGCTTCCGATTTTCTCCAGTTCTTTTCCGAGCTGGGTTACCTCACGGAAGACACGGGTATCTGCGGTTCCTGCGTGTGCGATAACAGCACCATGGAATTTCTCGCATCCGCCGACGCTTCTTCTCAGCTGGAAGAACTGAATCGTGTCTGCGCCGTGTGCAACGGTCTGATAGCTCTGTGCGCGCATCTGGCCCGGTTTCTTTAAGGAGTTGTACGGCTGCCAGTTCTGCTGGCTCGGAGTCTGCTCCATCAGCATGAACGGTGCGTCTTTGAGGCCGCGCATCAGGTCGTGGGTCATAGCTACGTGGCTCCATGGTGTATTGTAGCTCGGGTAGTTGTCCCAGGATACGATATCCATTTCTTTTGCCCACTTGAAGTAGTCGAGGCCTTTGTACGTTCCCATCAGGTTTGTGGTGATCGGGGTTTCTTTGTCGTATTTGCGGATCGCGTCACGCTCCATTTTGTAGTTGTTCAGCATGCCGTCGGAGTTGAAACGCATGTAGTCGAGGGACATTCCTGCAAATGCAGTGCCGCTTCCCCATGGCATTCCGTCTCCCAGATCGTTCGGCGGTACAATCTCGTCCCAGTCGTAGATGGTGTGCCCCCAGAACTCCATGTTCCATGCCTTGTTGACTTCATCGAGTGTTTTGTATTTGTCTTTCAGCCATACGCGGAACGCTTTTGCACAGTTCTCGCAGTAGCACTCGCCGCCGTACTCATTGCTGATGTGCCAGCAGACGATGTTTTTGTTGTCGCCGTAACGCTCTGCCAGTTTTTCTGCCAGGCGTTTTGCATATTTCTGGAAAACCGGGCTGTTCGGGCAGGCATTGTGGCGATGACCGAATTTGTGATGGCGTCCTTCGAAATCGGTTCTTGCCACTTCCGGATAACGGTGTACCATCCATGCCGGGAGTGCGCCGGTGGATGTTGCCATGACGATCTGAACGTCCTCTTTTGTCAGGGTGTCTACGATCTCATCGAGCTCTGTAAAGTCGTACTCATTCTCGGACGGCTGGATTTTTGCCCAGGAAAATACGTTGATCGTGGTGCTGTTGATGCCGGCCTGATGGAAAAGTTTCATATCCTCATCCCAGATCTCTTTTGGCCACTGGTTTGGGTTGTAGTCTCCTCCGTATAACATTTTTTTGAATTTTGGCTGCATTTTTTTGATTCCTCCTGTGTTTGGATATCTCGTTTTGATAGCTCTATTATATACTGGTCTTTGTGAGAAAAGTATGATATGCTTGTCTAAAAAGTATGAATTTTCGAAACTCATTCCGGAATCTTATTTTAGACTTTTCTTTCAGAAAGGAACTGACTGTTATGCCTATTTTCTTTAAACCATCCGCCTCCGATTTTTCCCTCTCCGCTGACAGCATCGGCAACCGCTGGCTGCAGGAGCCCGTTGTGCGCCCGAACGGATTCCCCTTATATCACTGGATCCAGACGGAACGCGGCGAAGGGCTGCTGACCCTCGAAGGCCAGAAACTTTTGCTGAAACCAGGTGACGGTGTTCTGATTGCTCCGCATGTGCCGCATGAATACCGCGAAAACGACGGCAGCGGGATGTGGTTTACATCCTTTCTGACCTTTGACGGAAAGCTCTCCGATGATCTCTATAAAATCTGTGCCGTCTCGCCGTATCTTTTCGTTCCGGCCTCAGAGGGCGCGTGGTTTCAGGAATGGATTGACCGCATAATCGACTCACATTTTCTGAAAAATGACATCGACGATGCTGCGCTCTCCGTCGGATGCTTTGAGTTCCTGACACGCCTTTCCCAGCTCCGCACCGGCCTTTCCCGGACGGAGCATCCGCTGTATCTCCAGTATGTCCGCCCGGCAATGCAGGAAATCGAAAGTCATCTTTCCGACCCGCTCAATGTGGATGATCTCGCGGAACAGCTCCATATCACGCCGCAGTATCTGACACGCCTGTTCCAGCGTTTTGTCGGCAGCTCTGTCCGCTCGTACATCAGCGTTCTGCGCATCAGCCGCGCCAAGGAGCTTCTCATCAGCCGTCCCTACACTACGCTCGACGGCATCGCCGCCCTCTGCGGCTACCGCGATGTCAGCTACTTTATCTCGGTTTTCCGCCAGCAGACCGGGACAACGCCGAAGCAGTTCCGGAAGCTGTACGGCATATAATCTGAACCCCCCCTCTTTCCGGCGCAAAAAAAGATCCTCCGTCTCATTTCACAGACGAAGGATCTTTTTTCGTTCTCTCTTATTTCATGCTTTTCAGAATGCTTCTCGCAACCGACAGTCCGTTTGCGCTTGCCTGCTGGAGGCCGCGGGTTACGGATGCGCCGTCGCCGATGGCGCGGAGGCCTTTGACGCTGGTGCAGAAGTCTTTGTCTACGACAACTTTGTTGGAATAGAATTTGACTTCTACGCCGTACAGCAGTGTCTCATCGCTGGCGATACCCGGTGTTACTTTGTCGAGGGCTTCGATCATCTCGGCAATGTCGACCATGATACGGTGCGGGAATACCAGGGAAAGGTCGCCCGGAACGGCATCTTTTAAGGTCGGGATCAGGTTATTGCGGCAGAGACGCTCTTCTGTCGTTCTTCTTCCGCGTTTGAAATCGCCGTACGTCTGAACGAGGATCTTGCCGTCGCAGAGCATGTTGGAAAGCTGTGCGATCTGTTTGCCGTACTCGATCGGGGTTTTAAATGGTTTCGTAAAGTTCTTGGATACCAGGAGGGCAAAGTTCGTGTTGTTTGTCTTGAACTCCTGGGATTTGTAGGCGTGACCGTTTACAACTGCCAGACCGTTTTCATAATACTCAGTTGCCACCTCACCGGACGGGTTCGTACAGAAGGTACGCACTTTGTCGTCAAAAGTCGGGGTATAGTAAACGAGTTTTGCCTCGTACAGGTTCTTGTTCAGGAACTCCATGACCTCGTCGCGGACTTCCACGCGGACACCGATATCGACGGTTCCGACCTCGGTCTCGATGCCGTGGCCGTTGCAGATATGTGAGAACCAGTCGGCTCCCTCGCGGCCTACTGCGGAGACAATCTCATCTGCCTCGTAAACCGTTCCGTCCTCAAGTGTTACAGCTGTCGCACGGCCGTCCTCGATCGTAATATCATTGACCATCGTGTTGAATTTCATTTCCACGCCGATCTCTTTTAAGTGATCCTCGAGGCGGCTGTAAATCTTGTATCCCTCCTCGGTTCCGAGATGGCGGATTGGACATTCGATCAGCTTCAGGTTGGCGTTGATCGCTCTGCGGCGGATCTCACGGATCTCTTTTTCTTTATCGACACCGTAAACATTCTTGTCTGCGCCGAAATCCAGATAGATCTGGTCGGACTCATGGATCAGCTCAACCGTCTTTTCATATCCTAAAATCTCCGGCAGATTTCCACCGACATCCGGGGAAAGAGAAAGCTTTCCGTCGGAGAATGCGCCTGCTCCGGCAAATCCCGTTGTGATCGAGCACGGTTTGCAGTTCACGCATTTTTTCGTTTTTCTCTTTGGACACTGACGGCTCTCGATCGAACGTCCTTTTTCGATCATCAGCACCTTCAGATCCGGTTTTTCTTTCAGCAGTTCATAGGCACAGAAAATACCTGACGGGCCTGCGCCGATAATAATGACATCATATTTCATTCTTTTTTAATTTCCTCTCGTTTTTTATCCCATCACGATCAGATACTGGCCGTCCGGCAGGGCAAAGACTTCGCTCTGCTCTTCTAATTCTGCATCCGACATTTCTTCCACGTCCATGCCCTCTTCTTCCATGTAGGCGCGCACGTCGTCCAGATTGTCGGCAACGACTGCAAGGCAGTCCTCCAGAAAGGCCTCTGCCTCATCGTAATTTTCAGCCACCGGCTCGTCGAATAACTGGCCCTGATTCATTAAAAATGTGTTGATGCATTCTTCAGTATATTCTCCCATTCTGGTTTTCTCCTCTGTTCGTTTTATTTTTCCTGATTCTTTCTGTGAAAAAGCGTTAAGATTTCCTCCGGCCGGTCGAGCAGCTCCATCGCATGGTTGTCGATCAGCTCCTGGCGCGGGCGGAATCCCCACGTCACACCAACGGTAAACATGCCTGCGGCGTTTCCGGTCTGCATATCCGTATTGGTATCGCCAAAGTACAGGCACTCTTCCGGTCTGGCGCCGAGTGCGTCTGCAATCGCGAGCGCACCGATCGGAGACGGCTTTCTCGGGATTTCTGCGGTCTGCCCCTGAATCCGGTTGAAAAAGCCCGGTCCGTACACGCTCTCCACGACGTGGATGGCCGCCTCGTGCGGCTTGTTGGAACATACGGCAATCGGAACTTCTTCCCGCAGCGCGGTCAGGGTTTCCCGCATATTAGGATACGGTTTTACGTGATACAGCGGGTCCTCGTTGAACCACGCGCGGCCAAGGCGGATGCCCTCCTGCAGATAGTTGAGTTCTGCATCTCCGGCGTCTTTTAAAGCGCGCTCCACTGCCAGATCGAAACCGTCTCCGGCGTAAAAGTTGAAGGCTTCTACCGGGCGCGGCACAAGTCCAAAATGTTCCAGAACGCGGTTGACTGCGTGCGCAATCGACTCTACAGTGTCTGCGATGGTGCCGTCCAGGTCAAAGATACAAGCTTTTATCATATTCTGACTTCCCTTCATTGTCTCTTTTGTTCTTCGATTTTCTTTCTTCTCTCTCTTCTTGTCCGCAATCATTATATCCTGTATTTTCTCCCTGCGCAACCATATTTTCTTTTCCTGCACTTTGTGATAAAATGAAGCTGTTTTTCAGATTCTTGGAAAGGAAAAAAAGAGAATATGAATCAGACTGTGAAAATATTTTTTACCGATATGGACGATACCCTGCTGAATTCCGAAAAGCAGGTGACAAAAGAAAACATGGATGCCATTTCAGAGGCACTTGCCGCCGGCCACAAAATTGTGTTCAACACCGGCCGCCCGCTCTCCGGCTTTCTGCCGATCTTAAAAGAGCTCGGACTTGACCGCGAAGGCTGCTATGCCATCGCTTTCAACGGCGGACTGATTTACGACTGTGCTGCGCAAAAAACGCTGCACCGCCGCACGATTCCGCTCGAATATGCACGCGTGATTTTCGAAAAAACGCAGGAGGCAGGCCTCTACTGCCACACCTACTCCGACACCTCTCTTCTCTGCCGCCATGCGGGCGAGGAAACGCGTATTTACACGCAGGCAATCCACATTCCCGTTGTGGAGGATCCGCTTCTGCCGGAACACCTCGCCAAGGAGCCGTGCAAGATGATCGTGATTGATCTCCACGACCGTGCAAAAATGGACGCTTACCGCGCTGCCATGGAGCCGTGGGCAAAAGGAAAAATTTCGATGTTCTACTCCAGCCCGCATTATCTCGAGCATGTCCCGGAACACGTTTCCAAGGGCCATGCCGTGAAAAAACTCTGCGAGCTTCTTCAGATTCCGCTTGCCAACACCGTGGCTGCCGGAGATCAGGAAAATGATATTTCGATGATCGAGGCCGCTGCCGTCGGTGCCGCCATGAAAAATGCGACCGATGCCGTAAAGGCGAGTGCCGATTATATCACGGAAAACGACTGCAATCACAGCGGCGTGGCGGAGATTCTTCGTAAGTTTATCCTTGCCTGATTCTGTTTCTGTGTCAGGAAACCTTCTTTTTCTTGTTTTCTTTGGCACTTTTTCCGAATTCTGTAAGATTTTACTTTCTTTTTTGTTGAAACTGTATTACAATAGTTTCAAAGGACGGCATTTGAAAGGAGACTTGAATCGAGATGTCACGGAAATCAAAACGTATTCTGCTTACTCTGGCTTCTGCCGCTGTCGGCGCAGCCTGCGGTGCGGCAGTCTATTTTATCCGGAAAGGAAAAGCAGATCTTGAAACAGATTTTGACGATTTTAAAGACGAATTTGAAGAGGAAGAGCCTGCTCCTGCTGAACGTACTTATACGACCCTTCCGAAAACGAAAGGTGCGGAGGATGCTGCACCGGATCCGGAATCTGCAGCTTGCAATAAAGGTTCCGAAACAGCTGATACAGAAGCTGAAAGCGCAACCGCAGAGTCCGAAGAAGAAGACGCTGAAAAAGAAAGCTGTGCGGATCGTGAAGTTTCTCCACAGGAAGAAAGCGAAGTAACCGCAGAATAAAACCCAAAAACAGAATATAGAAACATAAGGAAGTAATTCCTGGGGAGGGAAACCTCCCCTTTTTTATGGAAAGGAGATTGTTATGGAACTTGCAAAACGCGATGACGTTCCTGTAGAACTTACCTGGGACCTGTCTTTAATTTATCCAACCGAGGAGGCCATGCTGGCTGATGCGCAGAAAATGAAAGAATTAAGTCTTTCTATGGAAGCATCCTACAAAGGAAACCTCACCGATGCAGCCACGATCAACCACTGCCTCGACGATTACCAGGAGGTCTACCGTCTGATCACACTGACCGCCAACTACTGCGATCTCGCCGTTTCTGTCGACTATTACAACAGTGCAAACCAGACGCGCAACGACCGCATCAACAGCCTGATCTCTGAGATTTTCAGCCGTCTCACCTTTATCGAGAGCGAGCTTTCCGAACAGTCCGAGGATGTTTTGAACGAGGCCATGCAGCAGTCAGATACGAACCGCTGCTATCTCGCCGAGATTCTCCGCAACAAGGCACACCGCCTGAGCCCGGAAACCGAGCGTGCCATTTCCGCTCTTTCCCAGACCTTCTCGGCTCCGTACCAGATCTACAACATGGCAAAGCTTGCCGATATGAAATTTGATTCTTTCACCGTAAACGGAAAAGAATATCCGCTCGGCTACTCCCTGTTTGAGGATAATTACGAGTACGAAAAAGACACCGATATCCGCCGCAGTGCATTCTCCGCCTTTTCTACAAAAATCAGACAGTACGAAAATGTAACGGCAGCTGCTTACAATGCCCAGCTGCAGACAGAAAAGACCATGGCCACGCTGCGCGGCTTCAATTCCGTCATCGATTCTCTGCTGTTCCCGCAGCAGGTCAGCCGTGAGCTGTACAACCGCCAGATCGATCTCATCACCACCCGCCTGGCTCCGCATATGCGCAAATATGCCCGCCTGCTGAAAAAGGTTCACAACCTTGACCGCATGACCTTCGCCGATCTGAAAATCGCCGTCGACCCGGAGTACGATCCGTCTGTCACGATCGAGGAATCAAAACAGTACATCGAAAAAGGCCTTGCCATTCTCGGTGATGATTACGTTTCCATGATTCAGGAGGCCTACAAAAAACGCTGGGTTGACTTTGCACAGAACCAGGGAAAATCCACCGGCGGCTTCTGTGCCAGCCCGTACGGAAAAGGTTCCTTTATTCTCTTAAGCTGGAATAACCGCATGGCAGATGTTTTCACGCTGGCGCATGAACTCGGCCACGCCGGCCATTTCCGTCTCTGCAACGGCGCACAGGCGATTCTCGATACCGAGGTTTCCTCTTATTTTGTCGAGGCGCCGTCTACCATGAACGAGCTTCTTATGGCTCATTATCTGCTGAAAACGACCCCGGACAAACGGTTCCGCCGCTGGGTTTTAAGCTGTATGATCAGCAACACATATTATCATAACTTCGTCACCCATCTGATGGAGGCTGCTTACCAGCGCGAGGTTTACAAGCTCATCGATGCCGGCGACAGCGTACAGGCTGAGACGTTAAGCAACATTATGAAAGAGACCCTGCAGAAGTTCTGGGGCGATGATGTGGAAATTTCCGATGACGCAGCGCTCACCTGGATGCGCCAGCCGCATTACTATATGGGACTTTACTCCTACACCTACAGCGCCGGACTGACCGTTGCCACACAGGTCTGCAGGCGCATCGAAACCGAAGGCCAGACCGCTGTCGATGACTGGAAAAAGGTACTGACCGCCGGAAGCACGAAGACACCGGAAGAGCTGGCAAAAATGGCCGGCGTTGATATCTCGACGGATGCACCGCTTCTCGATACGATCGAGACGATTGGATCGATCATCGATGAGATCTGCGAGCTGACCGAAGAGCTGGGCTGCTGATCCTGTCCGCATTGTAACTCTCTATCGAACAGTAAAAACGGATTGTTCCGTCAGCTTTTGTTACTGGCGAAGCAATCCGTTTTTTTCATATCTTTTTTCACGCATTCCAGCACTTTTTCAGAATCGCAGCTGCCTCTGCAATCTCCTCCTCAGAAAGCCCGGCGTACCCAAGCAGCACTGTGCCGCCCTGTGCGGGATCTGCGGCAGCGCCGATGCAGTACCGTTCCAGCCCGTACACGCGCACGCCATCCTCTTTTGCCCGCTGCACCGCCTCCGCTTCGGAAAGTCCTCTCGGCAGGTGGACCAGCACATGGACTCCCGCATTCTCGCCGGACACCGTGTACTCCCGCCCAAACTCCTTCAGAAGCCGGATCAGCAGGTCGTGTTTCCCTTTATACTGTGCACGCATCCGGTTCAGATGGCGCTCGAACGCGCCGCTCCGCATAAACTCTTCCAGAATCTTCTGGTCCGTCTTCGAAACTGTCGCGGAAAAGCATCTTCCGTTCTCCTCGTAGGCAGGCAGCAGCGTCTCCGGCAGCACCATGTAGCTGATGCGGATGGACGGCGCAATCGCCCGCGAAAACGTTCCAAGATAGATCACTTTTCCCTCTGTGTCATTGCCCTGCAGTGCCGGGATCGGGCGGCCCTTGTAGCGGAATTCACTGTCGTAATCATCCTCAATCAGATACCGCCCATTTTCCCTCGATGCCCACGCAAGGAGCTGCATCCGCCTCTTCATCGGCATGACCATGCCCATCGGGAACTGGTGCGACGGCATGATGTACGCCAGATCCGCCCCGCTTTTTTCCAGCTCCGCCGGCCGCATGCCCGCTTCGTCCATCGAAATCGTACACATCGCATAGCCGAGCTTCGCAAAACAGCGGTAGGCACTGATGTAGGTCGGATTTTCCATCGCCACTTTATGGCCACGCCCTAAGATCACCGAAAGCAGCATCAGCAGATAATCATTTCCCGCTCCGACGATGATCTGCTCCGTGCGGCAGTTCACGCCGCGTGCGTGGTGCAGATAGTCGCGGATTGCCTCCCGAAGACCGTGCTCGCCCTTCGCATCCCCGAGCTGGAACAGGCTGTCATCTGCGTCCAGCAGGACTTCTTTCGAGATCTTCTTCCAGCTGTTCTGCGGAAATCCGCCCGGCGCCGTACCGGTCACGGCAAAATCGTAGCGGAACGGCATCTGTTCCGCGGCATCATCCTCTTTTGTCTCCTCTTTCTTTTCATCGAGGCGGTACAGCCCCTCAATCTCACAGACAAAGTAGCCTTTGCACGGCACACTCTCCAGATACCCTTCGGATACCAGCTGCTCATACGCCAGATCCACGGTACTCCGGCTCACCGACAGATAGCCCGAAAGCGCCCGCGCCGACGGCAGCCGCTCCCCTGCACGGATCCGTCCGCCGCGGATTTCCTCGCGGATAAAACCGTAGATCTGCTCATAGAGCGGTGTCTTCCGATGCGGATCCAGCGAAATCGTCAATTCATTCATCTTCCCATCTCCCCTGACAAAAAGAACAGCCGCTTGGGATGTCGGTTTCATCCAGGCGGCTGCTCTGTTCCATTTCAAAATTCTTATTTATTTCGCTGCCGGCAGCTTGAAAGAGCTCTTCAGGGATACGATACGGTTGAACACCAGCGCATCCTCTTTGGAATCTTTTGCGTCTACACAGAAGAATCCGTTTCTGACAAACTGGAAGCTGTCATATGCTTTCGCATCTTTTAAAGACGGCTCCAGATAGCACTCTTTTAATACGGTCAGGGAATTCGGATTCAGGTTCATGGAACCATCCTCGTTGTAAACGCCCTTCTCCTCGTCGATCAGGTTTTCGTACAGACGGCACTCTGCTTTGACGGCGGTCTTTGCTGCTACCCAGTGGATTGTTCCTTTTACTTTTCTTCCGTCCGGGGAATTTCCTCCCTTGGACTCCGGATCGTACGTTCCATGGATTACGGTAATATTTCCGTTCTCGTCTTTCTCGCATCCGGTGCAGGTGACGAAGTATGCGTTCATCAGGCGGACTTCATTGCCCGGGAACATACGGAAGTATTTGCGGACCGGCTCCTCCATGAAGTCTTCGCGCTCGATGTACAGTTCTCTTCCGAACGGTACCTGACGGCTGCCAAGCTCCGGATTCTCGAGGTTATTCTGTACTTCCAGCATCTCAATCTGGTCTTCCGGATAGTTGTCGATGACAAGTTTCACCGGATTTAAGACTGCCATGGTACGGGCTTTTTTCAGCTTCAGATCCTCGCGGATGCAGTACTCCAGCATCGCATAGTCAACGGAGCTGTTTGCTTTTGATACACCGCACAGATCTACGAATTTCTTGATGGACTCCGGTGTAAAGCCTCTGCGGCGGAGTGCTGCGATGGATACGAGACGCGGGTCATCCCAGCCGTCTACCACGCCGTCCTCTACCAGCTTTTTGATGTAACGTTTTCCGGTAACCACGTTGGTCAGATACAGCTTTGCAAACTCAATCTGGCGCGGCGGCATCGGATATTCCAGCTCGCGTACAACCCAGTCGTACAGCGGACGGTGGTCCTCAAACTCCAGCGTACAGATAGAATGGGTAATGCCTTCGATGGCGTCCTCGATCGGATGCGCGAAGTCGTACATCGGGTAGATGCACCAGGTATCGCCGGTTCTGTGGTGATGCATATGGGCTACACGGTAGATAACCGGGTCTCTCATGTTGATGTTCGGTGATGCCATATCGATTTTCGCACGGAGTACTTTGCTTCCGTCCTCGAATTCGCCGTTTTTCATGCGCTCGAACAGGTCCAGGTTTTCCTCCACGGAACGATTGCGGTACGGGCTCTCTTTTCCAGGCTCGGTTAAGGTTCCGCGGTACTCACGGATCTCCTCTGCGGACAGATCGCAGACGAATGCTTTTCCTTTTTTGATCAGTTTTACGGCTGCCTCATACATCTGTGGGAAATAATCGGATGCGTAGTACAGATGATCTTTCCAGTCTGCACCAAGCCACTGGATATCGGCTTTGATGGAATCAACAAACTCGGTTTTCTCTTTCGTCGGGTTTGTATCATCGAAACGCATGTGGAACTCTCCGTTGTACTCCTGTGATAAACCGTAGTTTAACAGGATGGATTTTGCATGTCCGATATGAAGATAGCCGTTTGGCTCCGGCGGGAATCGTGTGCATACATGGTCGTAAACGCCCTCTGCCAGATCTTTGTCAATCGCAAGCTCGATAAAATTTTTGGAAACAACTTCTTTTTCTTCCATAATAAGGTCAGGCCTCCCTCGAATCTTTTCGTTTGGAGCACTGTCCCGAAAAGGGCGCAAAATGCTCTGTGTATTCTATCACTATAACACAAAAGCATTCTCCTGCAAAGCATTTTTTTCGGTACACAAAGCCGCCGGAGCGGACCGGTGCCTATTCTTCTGCCTCGTGTGCGGTCACCTGGCGGTGCTCCACGGAGGTCGAGAACACGATCTGCGTCCGCGTCCGTCCAAAATGCTGCAGCTCGCCGATAAACTGGTCGAGCTCAATGGTGCTAACAAAAAGGCCCTCAATGAGCATGGAGTAATCACCGGTAACGCAATTACATTCCACGACATTGTGGACCTTTTCAATATAGGGATAAAATTCTTTTTTCTGAACCGGCTCAACCTCGAGGTTGATGAACGCTTTGATCGGATATCCCAAAAGCGCCGGATTTAATTTGACCTGATATCCTGTAATGTAGCCTTCCTTCTCCAGCCGCTCAATTCTGGCGGAAACTGCCGGGGAGGATAAAAATACGTGTTCCGCGATTTCTTTCAGCGGCATCCTGGCATTTTCCCGAAGGAGATTCAAGATTTTTGCATCGATGTGATCGAGCTCATGGCGCATCGCATCGTTCTTGCTTTTTTCATGTTTCATACGCTGCTCTCCTGTTTTTTCACTTTTATACTGTTCAGCATATCACGTTCGCCGTTTTTTGTCTACGAAAACGTGTCCTCGCGGAAACTGCTTTCGAAAAATAAGTAAAAGTGCCTCTTTCCCTTGGTATTTAAAATCAAATACAAAAATAAATAAGATTCCACAGTTCTTCGGCGGCGGTATTTACAAATTTCTGCCCTGGTGTTATTCTTCCGGTATCGAAAGGCAAAGCAAGAATTGTTTCAGACAATATACACAACTCAATGCGTGCAGAAAGAAGGAGATTATTATGAAGACAAGAATTGAAGCAGATTCCATTGGTTCCCTTGAAGTCCCATCCGACGCCTACTACGGGGTACAGTCCCTGCGGGCAAAACGGAATTTTCCCATCACGGGAACGTCGATCCACCCGGTCATGATCCAGAATCTGGCGAAAATTAAAAAGGCAGCTGCCATCTCCAACCGCGAAGCACAGAGACTGCCGGAGGAAAAAGCGGCTGCCATTATCTATGCCTGTGATGAAATCATTGCCGGCAAATTAAAAGACCAGTTCATCGTTGACGGCATCCAGGGCGGTGCCGGAACGAGTGCCAATATGAACGCAAACGAAGTCATCGCAAACCGCGCCATCGAAATCCTGGGCGGCACCAAGGGTGATTATACCATTGTCCACCCGAATGACCACGTCAACATGGCACAGTCCACAAACGACGTTATCCCAAGTGCAGGAAAACTGACCGTACTCGATCTGCTCCCGGATCTTCTGCATGCGCTCGAGTCACTCCACGCAGCACTGCTCGATAAGTCCCAGGAATTTGACCACATTTTAAAGATGGGAAGAACCCAGCTTGAGGATGCCGTTCCGATGCGTCTCGGCCAGAGCTTCCACGCTTACGCAACGATGATCGAGCGTGATATCCGCCGGATCGAATGCGCCAGAAAAGAGCTGTTCACCCTGAACCTCGGCGGAACAGCCATCGGTACGACGATCAATGCTTCCGATTACTATCTCCACCACATCGTACCGACCCTCGCTGCTGTGACAGGCTATCCGCTGATGCAGGCGGACGATCTGTTTGACGCGACGGAGAACCTCGACGGATTTGTGACGATCTCCAACACGTTAAAGACCTGCGCCGTCAACCTCTCCAAGATGTGCAACGACCTGCGCCTGCTGTCCAGCGGACCGCGGACCGGATTCGGCGAGATCAACCTGCCGCCGATGCAGAACGGATCCTCGATTATGCCGGGCAAGATCAACCCGGTTATCCCGGAGGTTGTGACACAGGTTGCCTTCCATGTCATCGGAAACGACACCACAATCACGATGGCGGCTGAGGCTGGCCAGATGGAGTTGAACGCGTTTGAGCCGGTTGTCTTCTACTCCCTGTTCTCTTCCATCACCTCGATGACAGGCGCTGTGAATACGCTTGTGAAGAACTGTATTCTCGGCATTACCGCAAATGAGAAACGATGCGAGGATCTCGTTTCGAAGAGTGTCGGCATCACAACGGCGCTCTGCCCGTATATCGGATACCAGAAAGCGGCCTCGATTGCAAAGAAATCGCTGAAGACGGGCGAGAGTGTTACTTCTCTGGTTCTGAAAGACGAACTGCTGACACAGAAACAGCTCGACGACATTCTCGATCCGTACGCTCTGACCGGACCGGAACTGCCGGCAGAAGACGATCTGGCTGGCTGAATGTAACTGCTGCTTTCCTTCATAATTTCTTAACGATACGCAAAAAGGCTTCCCGGATTTCCTTGCTGTCCGGGAAGCCTTTTTCTGTCGTTTTCTTTTGTATCAAACTCTGTTTAGATTCTCGCTACGCCGCTCTTTCTTGCTGCCTCTGCAACGGCTGCTGCCACCGCATCTTTGACACGCGGATCAAAGGCTGCCGGGAGGATGTAGTCTGCGTTCAGCTCTTCATCGCTTACCAGGCCTGCGATTGCGTAAGCTGCTGCGACCTTCATTTCATCGTTGATATCAGATGCTCTCACATCGAGCGCTCCGCGGAAGATGCCCGGGAAGCAGAGTACGTTGTTGACCTGGTTCGGGTAATCGCTTCTTCCTGTGCTGACAACGGCTGCTCCTGCTGCTTTCGCCTCGTCCGGGAAAATCTCCGGCGTCGGATTTGCGCAGGCAAAGATGATCGGCTCTTTTGCCATCGTACGTACCATATCGGGAGTGAGCGTACCCGGCGCAGAAACGCCAATAAAAATATCGGCTCCTTTGATTACCTCTGCAAGCGTGCCCTTCTCATGGTTGTAGTTTGTGATCTTCGCCATCTCCTCTTTGATCGGGTTGAGGCCGTCGCGTCCCTCGTAAATCGCACCTTTGCGGTCTGTCATGATGACGTTTTTGAGACCCATCGAAATCAGCAGGCGGATAATGGCGATTCCGGCTGCACCGGCTCCTGAGGTAACAATTTTGACTTCATCCAGTTTCTTTCCAACCAGTTTCAGCGCATTGATGACACCGGCCAGTGTGATCACGGCTGTTCCATGCTGATCATCGTGGAAAATCGGAATATCACAGCATTCCTTTAATTTCTTCTCGATCTCAAAACATCTCGGTGCGGAGATGTCCTCCAGGTTGACACCGCCGAAGCTTCCTGCGAGAAGACGCACGGTATTGACAATATCATCCACATCCTTGCTGCGCACGCAGAGCGGGATTGCATCGACACCACCGAATTCTTTAAACAGCACGCATTTTCCTTCCATGACCGGCATGCCGGCCTCCGGGCCGATATCTCCAAGTCCGAGAACTGCGGTTCCATCTGTAACAACAGCTACCGTGTTCCATCTTCTGGTCAGCTCGTAGCTCTTGTTGACATCTTTCTGAATTTCCAGGCACGGCGCCGCCACACCCGGTGTATAGGCAAGACTCAAGGCATCTTTTGTATCTACGGCCGCCCGGGAAGTGACCTCAAGCTTTCCGCGTAATTCATAGTGCATCTTTAATGATTCTTTTGCGTAATCCATCGCTTTTTTCCTCCATTTCATGTGTGACTGCGTCTCATTAATAATAGGAAGAGAGATTCACGCGTCACACGGGATGTCTGTTCGCTGCACCCCTATTATAACAAGCGTTCTCTAAATTTCAACCGGTGTTTTGATTAATGAAAAAATTTCCACTTTTCCACCAAAAACAGCTGCTTCATTTGCGAAATTTTATCAAAAATACTCTTTTTCTTTCTCTCAGCCGCAGTCCGATCCTGCCCGGAGGGCTTTTTTTGCTTTACAGTAAAATTCAACAAAGTTTTTTATAAAGCAAAAAATCTGCCCGCCTCCCATCCTTTTCAGACTGGAAAACAGACAGATTTTTTTCTTTACTCCGCCACAATATTCTGCAGCCAGACTCCTTTCTTGACAAGGACAAATCCAATCACGCACTTGATCAGGTCAACCGACATAACCATAAAGTAGATTGCGTAGATCGAAAGTCCGGTAAAACGGCTCAGGCAGAAAGCCACCGGCACACTGACAACCCAGATGAAGACGCTGTCGAACAGGAACGTGATGATCGTTTTTCCACCGGAGCGCAGGGTAAAGTAGCTTGCATGCAGGAATGCATTGACCGGCATGAACATGGCCACTTCCACGATGAAGATTGCCGCCATGTGGCGTACTTCGTCCGTCGTGTTGTAGAGGCGTGGGAAGATTGGAGCCACGAGCGCCATCAGCGCGCCGATCACAATGCAGAGTAATACGGAAAACGTGATCAGCTTCGTATCGGTATCCTTTGCCTCTTCCATCCTTCCGGCTCCGAGGAGCTGTCCGACGATGATGGCAACGGAATCGCCGAGTGCGATGAAAACGACGTTGAACAGGTTCGAGATCGTGTTGGAGATATTCATCGCGGCTACGACATTCAGTCCACGCACGGAGTAACACTGCATCAGGATCGCAACGCCGCCTGCCCAGAACGTTTCGTTCAGCATCAGCGGTGTTCCTTTGATAAGGATCTGTTTCGTCAAAGCCGCCGGAACACGGATCGTGCGGTACAGATGCTTCGTAAAACGATATTTTTCTTTGTTTCCGTGCGTGCGGATCAGCACGATCGCCATCTCCACGTAACGGGACAGCACCGTTGCAACTGCCGCGCCGACAACTCCGAGCTGCGGTGCGCCGAATTTTCCGTAGATTAAAATATAATTAAAAATCAGATTGACAAATACGGCTGTGATACCGGCCTTCATCGGAAGCATCGTCTCGCCGCATTCGCGCAGCGTGCTGGCATAAAGCTGCACAAACAGGAACGGCGGAAGTCCTACCAGCATGACCTTCATATAAGAAATGCCATAGGCTAATGTCGCATTCATGTCCTGGCTTCCCTGATCTCCTGTCAGGTAGAGACGAATCAGAGGCTCGTGCGCACCAAGGAAAATAGTGATTGCCGCTGCCGTCAGGATCACGCCGATCCAGAGCTTGAAGCGGAAGGTGTTTCGCACACCCTCGTCGTTGCCCTGTCCGAAATACTGCGCAGTGAAAATTCCTGCACCGGATACCCCTCCGAAAATGCAAAGGTTATAGATAAAAAGAAGCTGGTTGACAATTGCAACGCCGGACATCTGCTCGGTACCGACCTGTCCTACCATGATGTTGTCGAGAAGACTGACAAAGTTGGTGATACCGTTCTGAATCATAATCGGCATCGCAACGCCAAGTACCATCAGGTAAAACCGTTTGTTCCCAATAAATTTTCTGTGTTTCTGCATGGTTTCCCCCTTTTCTTGCTGTATAAAATAAATGACATAAATCGGAGCCTTTCTGGATTTCTCCAGGCAGGCCCCGAACAGTAATGCTTATTATACACGATTCATGTTTAGAAAGAAAGATCCTTTTTATCTTTTTTCTGGCTTTTTTTGACATCTTAATTTCAGAGCATCAAACAGCCTCAACGATAAGATAAGCATAACTCCCCATATTACCCATGCCGCAAAGCACCCAATTCCCTGATGGCGGATATCTACCATTATTCCAACAATAAAAGGAAGTGACATAAACATAATTACTGCCATTATAAAATCAAAAATAATGTATAACACTATGTTTACCTTCCCTATTAAGAATCTGCTGTTTGATATTCATCCTGTATTTTCTGATTTGCCGCCTGACCAATATTAAGCTTTTCAAACATTTCTTCTGTATCCAGACTTCTGCTGTAGTACGCAGTCATCATATCCGCTGTGATCGATTTTCCAAATCTTCTGGGGCGGCTGTTGCAGATAAACTTCGATGTTGTGTCAATCACACTGTTGGTGTATTCCAGCAATCCTGTTTTATCGATATATATTCTTGAGTTTAATACGTCCTGAAAAGCATTCACCTTTGAATTTAAAAAATCGTCCCACAGCATGCCGCAAATTTTTCCACCAGCGCCACTGCCACCTTCATCACCCCGGCCAGTACCATCACAAAGATTGGGTTCTTTTTGCCTTTCTGCAGCAGAATGAGGCTGATGATAAAGATCACGACAAGACTCCAGTTCGTCTGCGCCAGCCGGATCACGGTATCTCCTTCACTACTCCAAAACGCCGTGACCAGAATTGAAATCCCTGCGGAACCGATCATCGCCACAACCGCCGGGCGGAGGGAGTGGAGGATTCCCTGGAGCATTGCCATTTCGCGGTATTTTAAATATAGCTTCGCAAGCAGTGTGACGAGAATACACGACGGCAGAATACATCCAAACGTTGCCACGAGCGCTCCTGGGATGCCTGCGATTTTAATTCCGACGAAGGTTGCCGAATTGACTGCGATCGGCCCCGGTGTCATCTGAGAGATGGTGATAAGATCCGTAAACTCCGACATCGAAAGCCAGCCGTGTCCCTGCACCACCTGTCCCTGAATCAGCGGCATGGCCGCATAGCCTCCGCCGAAGCTGAGCAGGCCGATCTGGAAAAAGCTTAAAAATAGCTGAAAATAAATCATTTCGCACCCCTCCGTTTCGCCAGAATCGTCCGCACCGCACCGATGGCACCGCAGACCAGTACAATATAAATCACGTTGACCTTGAAAAAACAGGCTGCTGCAAACGCACAGACAAGAATCACCAGCGACAGCGGATCTTTTTCTTTCACAACCCCGGCTCCCATCTCATACGTCACGGATGCAATCACGGCTCCGACGCCTGCCTGCATTCCTTCGAGCATCTGGCTCACGAAAAAATTATCCCGGAACGCCTGATAGCAGACCGAAATCACAGAGATAATCAGAAACGGCGGAATAATCGTTCCAATAATCGAAACCAGCACACCAATCATCCCCGCCAGTTTATACCCGACAACAATCGCCCCATTCACCGCAATCGGCCCCGGCGATGACTGCGCAATCGCCACCAGATCGAGCATCTCATTCTCCTCTATCCAGTGGTACTCATCCACAAATTTCTTCTTCATCAGCGTCACAATCACATAACCGCCGCCGAACGTAAATGCACTCAGATACAGCGTGGAAAGGAACAGTTTTTGCAGTACCTTACTTTTTGACTCCATTGTTTTCTTCACCTCATTTTTTCTGTTGTACCTATTCTACCATCTTTGGCACCAAAAAGCGACCCACTTGTTTTCACAAATAAGTCGCTCTTCTCGTTTTCCTATCTTATTTCTCTGCACACAGCTCCACAAACACCTGCACTGCCTCGTTTGCATTGCCGTACACGCCTGCTCCAATGCCGCGCGGATGGAATCCGGCACGCTGCCGTCGTTGATAAAACTTGCCTCAATATTTTTTGCATCCCGAAGCCCCGCATACCGCTCATCGGTTCCGTTTTCTGCCACCGACGGCAGGCCTTTAATACTGGCCATCTCGTCGATCTCTTTTTCCTGCATCATAAAGCGCAGAAACTCAACCGCGATCTCTTTCTCTTCGCTGTCTTTGTTGACCGAAAATCCATACCACGGCTGCTGGTACGCGTAAGCGCCCTTGTCCCCGAGCGGTGCGTATAAGAATTCGTATTCAAACGGATTTGCGCTGAATGTCTCCGATTTGGATTCTCTCTTTTTCATGCCGCTGACACACTCGGCATTGCAGACATAGAACGGCATATCCAGATCGGTTCCGGCAATGTTCGAATAATAGAAATAACAGTCCTGTCCTTTGGAATCCTTATATTCGAGCTTTCTTTCCCCCAAGCGAATGACGCATCTTCTTTTTCCCTCACAATCATAACTGTACCTTTTGTAATAGTGTCTTTTTCTTCCTGCCCATCTCCTGCTGTTTTTTATATAACGAAAAGATCCCGGTTTCCCGGGATCTTTCTTAGTAAGCTGATGACGGGAATCGAACCCGTGACCTCCGCCTTACCAAGGCGACGCTCTACCGACTGAGCCACATCAGCACTCGCAAGTTGTTTTGTTTTTTTTGTTAGCTCCTTGCTACATTTGGTATTCTATCAAAACTATAGTGAATTGTCAACAGTTTTTTCTACAAATTTGAAAATTTTTATTTGTTCACAGATTTTTCTGCACTTTTGACAATTCGCCGTAATTTTTTCGGTCGTTTTCCCATCTCACGAACAGACCTCCCGCACTTTACTGCGGATTCTCTGCAGTGCATTGTCGATTGCCTTCGGCTGCTTTCCAAGTTTTTCTGCAATCTGCGTATAATCGTACCCTTTCAGATACAATTCCAGCACCTGGTACTCAAATTTGCTGAGCCGTTCTTTGATCCGCTCATGCATGCCGATTACGTTTTCCCGGCTGATCATAATCTCCTCCGGTGTCTCCTCGTCCACCAGGCGCAGCTCTTGCTCGGAAACCGGTTCGCTTAACGAGACGAAGCTGTTCAGCGGCTGATGCTTCTGGCGCTGGGACGATGCCACTGCAGAATACATCTGACGGTCGATGCACAGGCCGGCGAAGGTGGCAAACGATGCCTCCTTCCCCGGTTTGTAGTCACGCACTGCCTTAAAAAGTCCGAGCATGCCCTCCTGGATCAGATCCTCGTGATCTCCGCCCACCAGGTACAGCGCCCTCGCCCTGGTCCGCACCAGCGATTTGTATTTGTCGATCAGATAATCGGTAATCTCGCGTTCTCCTGCCCGCAGACGCGCAATCAGCTCCTCATCCGTACAGGTATCGTAATCTTTCACCATCATATCTCTTGTATCCTTCATCTTTCTTCCGCCGGAGCGTAATGTGATTTTCCGCAATTTCTAGCAGCTTCTCTGTCTTACAATCTCATAAGCGAGCACGCCGGCTGCCACGGAAGCGTTCAGAGAGTCGATATCGCCTTTCATCGGAATTGTGGCTGTGAAGTCGCAGTTTTCTCTCACCAGACGGCTGACACCCTCTCCCTCATTTCCGATTACAAGGCCGATCGGTCCTTTGAGGTCGAGATCATACATTCTCTGTCCGTTCATGTCCGCGCAGACAAACCAGATGCCCTTTTCCTTCAGCATTTCCATGGTCTGCACCAGATTCGTCACCTTTGCCACCGGTGTGTAATTTAATGCACCTGCCGACGTTTTGGCAACGGTTGCTGTCAGGCCGACTGCGCGGTGCTTCGGCACGATGACACCATGTGCGCCTGCCAGGTTTGCGGTACGGATGATCGCACCGAGGTTATGCGGATCCTCAATGCCGTCCAGCAGAAGGATAAATGGCGGCTCTCCTTTCTCCTCTGCGCGCGCGAGGATGTCCTCAACGGTTGCATAACTGTAGGAAGCCACCTGTGCAATGACACCCTGATGCTTTCCGGTGGTGGACAGCTCGTCAAGACGTTCTTTTTCTACATAATTGATGATGGTATCGTGTTTTTTCGCCTCACGGATGATCGTGCGGATCGGGCCGTCCTGGCTGCTTGCAAGGACGAACAGCTTGTCCACGGTCTTGCCGGAGCGGAACGCCTCGATGACAGCGTTTCTTCCCTCTACCATGCCGCCTGTAAACTCCTCATCCGCCTGCTGTACTTCCTGTTTTCTGTCTCTGTCACGGTAATCTCGTTTCCCCTTAAAGTCACGTTTTTTTCCGTCTCTTCTCTCAAAATTTCTCTTGTCGTTTCTGTTGTTTTCTCTCATATCATTCCTGTTCCGCGGTCCCAAAAGCAGTGGGAACTTTTGCTTTTTCAAAAGCCCCACTGCCCTGCCGCTTCTTTTTTATTTTCTGAATCTTATCTGCTCTCACACTTCGCCAAGTCCTGCCCGGATCAGGTCGATCATCCGCTTGTAATCCCCTTTCAGGTACAGATACCCCATCACAGCCTCAAACCCGGTTGCCCGGCGGTAGTCGATCGTGGACGCATTTTTTGCCTTGGTATAAGATTTCGCATTTCTGCCTCTTTTATAAATCTGTTTTTCCTCTTCGGTAAACAGCGGCTCCAGAATTTCAATCATCGCCGACTGTTTCTCCGCCTTTACAAGCCCTGCCGCATGGCGGTGCAGCTTGTTGACCTGCATATTTGCTTTCCGCACCAGAATCGTGCGGATGACGATCTCATACGCAGCATCCCCGATGTAGGCCAGCGTAAGCGGCGAATACATGCGGATGTCATGCTGTTCCAGTCCGAATACCTCCGAAAGATAATCCTTCTCCCCGAAAACCGCCTCTGGAAAAAGCTCCTCGTTTTCTGTCTCTTTGCCCACTTCCATCACTTCTGTTCTGTCCTTTCTTTTTTCCTCATCTGACGCAGCTCGCCCTCCAGCTCGAGCACACGGTTCGTAAGCTCCGTATTCTCCTGCTGCAGTACTTTGATATCCTCGAAAATCGGGTCCGGCAGATGAATGTGATCCATGCTTTTTCTCGGAATCCGCACATCATTCTGCTTCACAATGTGCCCCGGCACGCCGACGACGGTACAGTTCGGCGGAACCTCCTCGATCACAACCGATCCGGCTCCGATTTTGGAGTTTTCCCCGATCGTAAACGATCCGATGATCTTCGCACCGGCGCTGACCATAACATTGTCCTTCAGCGTCGGATGACGTTTCCCGGTCTCCTTACCATTACCGCCAAGCGTCACGCCCTGATACAGCGTCACGTTGTCTCCGATAATGGCTGTTTCTCCGATAATCACACCAGAACCATGATCAATAAACAATCCCTTTCCGATCGTCGCACCCGGATGGATTTCGATACCGGTTTTTCTCGCTGCCCGCTGTGAAATCCACCTGGCCAGAAAGTAATGGCCTTTCAGATATAGCTTGTGCGCCCGTCTGTACTTCAGCATAACACGAAATGAAGGATACAGCAAGACTTCCATGGGAGAATGTATCGCCGGATCCCGCTCCTGAATCACCTGAAATTCCTCTTTAAAATACGCGAAAAAACTCATCTTTCCTCTCCTTGCCTCCTGCTGGGACTTTTCCGGATTTTTATTTCTTACCATCATTCTGCATAACAGTAATATTCAAAAACGGAGCTGTTTCATCTCCGATAAAGACGAAATAGCTCCGTGGTTCCACTTTACTTTAAGGGCACACCTGCCCTCTTCTTTTCTTCTGCATAACGTGCAGGACCCGTGCCGGACTACCCACTTTTTCCGCTTCACCCGGCCAGCTTCCGGACGCACTTCAAAAACCCTCGTTTCAGGCAGCTTCCAGCCCCATTTGTCTGCCATTCTCTGTGAAACAATTCTGATTTTCTACTTTTTCCGTTCCAAGCCTTTTTCTGTTTCCGTTTGTTCTAGTTTATGCAAATTTTTCTCGTTTGTCAAGCAAATTTCCGCCGGATCCACTTGCTGATTTCGACCGCCGGAATGACAAGCAGTCCAAGGCCGATCGCCACATCATATTCCAACGCGCTGATCCGCTCAAAACCGAACGCACTCGACAGTACCGGGATGTAAATGACGGCGGATGTGAGGACAAATGAGAGTGCCATCGCGCCCCACAGATACTTGTTCTGATGCTTCATATGGAAAATAGAACCTTTCCGTGATCTCATATTGAAGGAATGGAAAATTTCCACCATGGAGAGTGTCAGAAACGCCATCGACATGCCGTCCGGGCTGTTGACGATTTCCCAGCGGCCGGCTTCCAGATAATGGCCGATGAAGTAGGACGCCAGCGTCAGCACCGTAATCACGATGCCCTGAAACGCAACATCAAAGCCGAGGCCGTCCGCAAAAATACCGTCATCCGCATTTCTCGGCGGGCGTTTCATGATGTCTGCCTCACCGTCCTCCATACCGAGCGCCAGCGCCGGGAAGCAGTCCGTAATCAGGTTGATCCAGAGCAGATGCACCGGATTTAAAATCGTAAAGCCCATCAGCGTCGCGCAGAAAATCGACAGCACCTCGGCAAGGTTCGATGCCAGAAGGAACTGAATTGCCTTACGGATATTATCGTAGATTCGTCTTCCTTCCTCAACCGCCGCGATGATCGTCGCAAAGTTGTCGTCCGCGAGCACCATATCTGCCACGTTTTTCGTCACATCCGTTCCCGTGATGCCCATTCCGATGCCGATATCCGCACGCTTGATCGACGGCGCATCGTTGACTCCGTCTCCTGTCATCGCGGTGATTCTGCCTTTCCGCTTCCACGCATCGACGATCCGCACTTTATGCTCCGGCTGGACGCGTGCGTAAACAGCATATTCCTCGATTCTCCGGTCAAGCTCCTCATCGCTTAACTGGTCAATCTCGGCTCCCGTTACCGCTTTCCAGCCCGCCTCCAGAATACCCAGCTCTTTTGCAATAGCAACCGCTGTGTCTTTGTGGTCACCCGTAATCATCACCGGACGGATGCCTGCCCCGCGGCATTCCCGGATCGCATCGACTACTTCCGGCCGCACCGGATCAATCATACCGCAAAGTCCTAAAAAGCAGAGATCCTGCTCCAGAAAGTCCGGCTCCTGGGAGGACGGCATCTGGTTCCACGCTCTTCCTGCTGCCGCCAGCACGCGGAGTGCCTGGTCTGCCATCGCCTTGTTCTGCGACAGGATTTCCTGCCGGAATGCTTCTGTCATCGGCTGTTTTCTGCCGTCACGCCAAACGGAGGTGCACCGCTTCAGAATCTCATCCGGTGCGCCTTTTGTGCAGGAAAAATACGTTCCGTCGTTTGCGCGGTGGATCGTTGTCATGCGTTTCCGCATCGAATCAAACGGCGCTTCCCCGACACGCGGATACTGGACGGACAGACTCTTCTTCGGGCATCCCTCTTTCTGCGCATCGTTGACCAACGCACATTCCGTCGGTTCTCCGACTGCCTCGCCGTTTTCGTCCGGCTCCGCATCGGAGCAGAGTGCCATGACGGATACGAGACGTTTTATATCGCTTCCCTCATGTTTTACCACGGTCATCTTATTCTGGGTCAGCGTTCCTGTCTTATCCGAGCAGATCACCTGCGTACAGCCGAGCGTCTCGACAGCCGTCAGTTTCCGGATCACCGCATTCCGCTTTGACATTTTGGTCACACCGATGGAAAGCACGATTGTGACAACTGCTGCAAGTCCTTCCGGAATTGCCGCTACGGCAAGGCTGACAGCTACCATAAAGGTATTTAAGATGTTCTGCGGCGTCACGCCCTCTTTTAAAATACCGACAATGAAAATCACGGCACAGATGGCGAGCACCATCACGCTTAAGATTTTGCTGAGCTGGTTCAGCCGCTTCTGCAGCGGTGTGCTCTCATCCGCCGACTGCGTCAGAACATGGGCGATCTTTCCCATCTCGGTTTTCATACCCGTTCCGGTGATAACAGCGCGGCCGCGGCCATAGACAACGGTGCTTCCCATATAGACCATGTTTTTCCGGTCCCCGAGCGGAACCTCGCTGGCTGCGCCGGCGTTCAGAACATCCGCTGTTTTATTGACCGGGACAGATTCTCCGGTCAGCGCTGCTTCCTCGATTTTCATGCTGGCGCTCTCTAAAATACGGCCATCCGCCGGAACAGCATCGCCCGCTTCGAGAATTACAATATCACCGGGTACGAGCTCCTCGCTCTTTTTCACTTCCATTTTCCCGCCGCGCATCACCTTCGACGTGGCTGCCGCGATCTCCTGCAGAGCTTCAATCGCTTTCTCTGCCTTGCTCTCCTGCAGAACACCGAGCACCGCATTAATGATGACAACGGTGAGAATAATGACCACATCAGCGTACGATTCGCCTTCATACGCCGATGTGATGCCGGAAATCAGCGCTGCGGCGAGCAGGATCAGGATCATCGGGTCTTTCAGTTCTTCGAAAAACCGCTGAAGATTACTCTTCTTTTTTCCCGCCGCCAGCCGGTTAGGTCCGTGTTCGGAAAGCCGCCGCGCAGCTTCCGCCTCGGAAAGTCCCTGCTCCGTTGTCTGTAACTCATCAAGAATCTTCGAACTTTTTTCCAGATACTCTTTCATTTCCATCCGTCCTTTCTTCTGAAAACGCTTTTTGCGTTCCTGTGATAAGTTCCCACTGGTACACCGGTCTCTTTCTATATAGAAAAAGACCTATCCGCACCATATTTGTTGATACAGATAAGTCTTGTCATTTCATACAAAGCCAGAAGAAATGCTTTTTCTTCGGTTGTTGGCCTTATAGCGTCACGTATGCCGCCGACTACTCCCTTATTCTTCTTCCAGTCTACCACATCTTCCGGCCTTGTGCAATCGCATTTCTCTTTTATTCTTCTGCGTTCTTTGCGCATCCCGGGCAGCCGCTGCATCCGCCTGCGATCCGGTCGTCCGGCATCAGGTCGAGTGCCTTGGAAATGCAGCAGATCGCCTGTGCGGAAATTCCCTCTTTCTTTCCGGTAAAGCCAAGTCCTTCCTCGGTCGTTGCCTTGATATTGACCTGATCCTCTTCGAGATGAAGCGCCTCCGCCACATTTTTCACCATCGTGTCGATGTATGGCAGGAGCTTCGGCTTCTGTGCAATAACGGTTGCATCGATATTTTCAATCAGATACATCCGCTCCTCGAGCATCTCACCCACTTTTTTCAGCAGTTCGATGCTGTCTGCGCCCTCATACGCCGGATCATTGTCCGGAAAATGGCGTCCGATGTCCCGCAGTGCTGCAGCGCCGAGAAGCGCATCCATAATGGCATGAACCAGCACATCCGCATCGGAATGTCCCAGAAGGCCATATTCATACGGGATTTCCACACCGCCCAGAATCAGTTTCCGGTTTTCCACCAGTTTATGCACATCGTAACCCATTCCTACTCGCATTGTTCGTTCCTCCGCTTCGTTACTTTCTAGTTAAATCCATACAGTTTCTGCGCTACCTTGTAGGCATAGACTGCAATTTTCTGTCCCGGTTTTGATTTGCTGCTCATAACAGTTCCGAAAATGCCGTGGCGGATGCGGAAGTAATCGGCTGCATCCTCCTGTTTCAGGTATCTCCAAAGATCGTTCTTTTTCTCGAGATTTTCTTCCGTTCCAGAGCGCATCATCATCACGGAAGAAACCGTCATAATAATGGTCAGATAGCTGATCATATATTTCCGCAGGTGCTTCGACAGCCCTTTCTGTTCACCAAGGTAATCGATCATCAGCTTGTTGACACGGATCTGCTGGTCAATTCTGCCGATCATGACTTTCTCGTTAACCGACTGGTCGGCTCTCCCGATAAAGTAGCGGTAGAAATTGACATCGAGATAATACATCGTTTTGACGTACGGAAGCGGAATAAACGCAACCAGATTATCCACATAGAAGGTGTGCTCCGGCAGCTTCATGCCGCACTCTCTTAAAAGAGAAGTCCGGTAAATCAGCGAATGCATCAGCAGATAATGTGTTTTGCCGAGAGCTTTCGCCTCATCCCATCCGAAAAAGCGGCCTTCCGGCAGCGATTTCGCATAGCGCATCACACGTTTTCTCTTGGCGCCCTCTTTTTCATACACATAGTTACTGATCAGAAGGTCGAGTGTTTTCGGTCCGCGTACGACTTCTGCCAGAACATTTAAAATCTTCTGGTATGCCTCTGGGTTTACCCAGTCATCACTGTCCACAACCTTAAAGTACAGACCCGTCGCATTTTCCACACCCGTGTTGACTGCTCCGCCGTGGCCCTTGTTTTCCTGATGAATCGCTTTTACAATCGTCGGATATTTTTCCTGATAGCGGTCTGCAATCTCTGTGGTTCCGTCCTTGGAACCATCGTCCACGATCAGAATTTCTACTTCTTCTCCGCCGACCAGCAGCGAATCGATACATTTCTCCATATATGCTTCTGAATTATAGCATGGTACTGCAATTGATAAAATCTTCATCTTTTTTCTCCCTGCTCTTTTTTGCTCTTCTGCCGTTTCAGGCACGTTCCAGATCTGTATATTTTGCGTATTCCGCAAACGCAGACGGAATGGCATATCTTTCAGCCGCGGTTTTCGCATCCGCAAAAATCAATCCGGCTTTTTCTTCCCCTTCCTGCTCCACATCGTTTCCTGCAATTTTAATAGCGTATCCTGTGATATGCCACTCGACATGGGAAAAAATGTGCTTGTACGGCGGCAATGCCTGAATATGAAGCGGCGTCACGCCGAATTTTTCTGCCTCTTCAAGTGCTTCCTGTTCGGAGAGCACGCCATCGAAGTTCGGGAACTCGTAAAGTCCCGCCAGAAGTCCTTTTTTCGGCCGTTTCCGCACTGCTGTGTGCGTACCGTCCAGAAATAACAGAACGGTTCTGTCTTCGATTCTGCGCGGCTTTGCGCTCTTTTTAAACGGATATTCCGTCCAGGTCTGATGCTGTCCCGCCAGACACTGGTCAAAAAGCGGACAGACTTCACATTTTGGTGCGCCGTTCGGCAGACAGACCATTGCGCCGAGATCCATCATCGCCTGGTTGAAGGCTCCCGGATCTTCTGCCGGCATGATTTCGGTCAATTCCGCTTCCACGCGGTTTTTCACGGACTGCTTTAAAATGTCCTCACCGTCCTCCCGGAGGCGTGCCATCACACGAAGCACATTTCCGTCCACCGCCGGCACCGGAATGCAAAACGCGATCGATGCAACGGCTCCCGCTGTGTAATTTCCAATTCCCGGAAGTCCTTTTAAGGCTTCGTAATCTGCCGGAAATACACCGTCATACACTTCCATAATTTTCTGTGCGGCCTTCTGCATATTCCGCACACGGTTATAGTAACCAAGGCCTTCCCAGAGCTTCAAAAGCTTTTCCTCGGGACAGACCGCAAGTGCTGCGACATTGGGCAGTTCACGCATAAACCGCTCATAAAACGGCTTGACCGCCTCCACCCTCGTCTGCTGGAGCATAATCTCGGAAACCCAGATTTCATACGGGTTCTTTTTTTCTCTCCACGGCAGCACTCTTTTATTTTCGCCATACCATTTCAATAATGGCTTTGTGATTGTGTCCTGCATAGTAATCTCCTGTTAATATATCATTCTTATTTTGCCACATTTTCCTCCAAAATGCAAAATAAACATTGCGCTCTCACGTGTTTTTGATTAAAATTAATAAATACTTTAAAAGAATAACCAAAACCCTTAAGATATGGAGGAAAAACTCTTGATCGACAGTATTATTTTTGATGTGGACGGCACCCTGTGGGACTCCACAGACGTTGTTGCCGACGCATGGAATCAGATTATGGAAAAAGAAACTGATATGACACCAAACCTCACCGGAACCGTGTTAAAAGGCCTGTTCGGCCGCCTGCTCCCGGATATCGCCGCCGTCATTTTCCACGAATATCCAAAGGAGCGCCAGTTAGAACTGATCGAGGCATGCTGTGCCAAAGAGCATGAGGCACTTCTTGCGACACCGGCTCCTGTTTATCCGGGACTTGTCGATGCACTTTCTATTCTTTCCAGACATTACCCGCTTTATATCGTAAGCAACTGCCAGGCGGGCTATATCGAAGTTTTTCTGGAAGCCACAGGCCTCGGTCACTATTTCAAAGGCCATCTCTGTCCTGGCGATACCGGAAAGGCAAAGGCAGACAACATCCGTACAATCATCGAACAGAACCATCTGCAGCACGCGGTCTATGTCGGCGATACCGACGGCGACTACAAGGCGACACGCGAGGCCGGAATCCCGTTTGTCCATGCCGCATACGGTTTTGGTCAGACCGAAAACCCGGACTACACCATCACTTCCCCGATGGATCTTGTCACACTGTTCGTACCGGAAAATTAATTTTTAACAGTTTCTTTCTCATAAAAAATACGCATTCCTGTTTTGATAACGGAATGCGTATTTTTTATGTTCTATTTCTTCTTTTCTCAGCTCTCGCCCTTACCTGGGTAATCATCGTCACCCGTATGGTCTCCCTGATCCGGTGCGCTCGGCTCCTGGGTCGGTTCCGGTGTGGACGGGGTCTCCGTCGGTGCTACGGTCGGCTCCGGCGTAGACGGGATCTCGGTCGGTGCTGTGGTCGGTTCCGGCGTAGACGGGGTCGATGGAGTTGATGGGGTTGATGGAGTTGATGGGGTTGACGGAGTTGACGGCGTGTAATCATCGTACGTGTAGGATGGCGTTCTCGTCGGCGTTACTGTCGTGGTATTCGTCGTATCATCGACATTTTCGTCATCTGCTTCCGGTGCCTGTGTCACAGTAAGCGTGTCTTCACTTACCTCATAAGCTTCGGAATAATAAATGATAACCGGTGTTCCGTCATCGACATTGTCATATAATGCCTGTGCCACTGCAGTCGGAAGTGCAACAGATCCTGTCGTCGATCCTGCAGTCAGATACAGGTTTCCGCCGAAACTACTTCTCCAGGAAGCATCGTAGAAACCAATCTCTCCGTTGAACGGAATCCAGGAATCCACATCTCTTTCCCAAGAATAGCTGCCGTCTGCCTGAAGCTCTCCGTGCAGTTTTTTCTGGCTTTCTTTTGCTGCGGTTGTGTAGATACCCGGCTTCGTGTAGCTGCTCTGCTCCATCAGACCGGTTACACAGTCACCGTCGACAACCAGATTTCCATCTTTGTAGAGCCAGATATGCTGACGGCTGGCATCAACCTCAACATACGTCTTGCCGAATCCGTTGTTCTCTGTGGAAGCAGCAAACTCTCTCTGCGCATACTGCGGCTCTCTTGCGTCTGCTGCGTGAGCATCTACTTCTTCTGCGATCTTTGCTATCTCCTGCTCCTGATCCACTTTCCATCCGTAGCCTTCCTGGCTGATGGTCACGCCGCCTTCGATACCGGTTGCCGGGAAGGTGTGATCCTTGCCATCGGTATCAATCGCTGCCGCAAGATTTGCCACATATTCTTTTACTTTTTCATTCCACTGGTTTTCATCTTTGGAATAATTTCCATCCGCATCGACCGCCAGCCAGTCTTTCATGGTATTTCCGTCAAGAACCTGTGTTGTTCCATCCGGCATACTGTATGTGATACTTGCGCGTACCAGTTCATTTAACTGATCCTTCTGTGCATTCAGTGTTTCGTCATCTGCTGTTACCAAGGTTCCGTCGTAAACGCCTGCTTTTTCAAGATCCACTTCGGTATCCGCATTGATCAGCGCGTTTTCGATGCACTGTTTTGCAAGGGTAAGATCCATTCCCTCACCCATAACAGCATCCACAATCTCAAACTCATTGTTCTGGAAGGTGATGTAGGCGCTGGCCGGTGCATTCTCACCGTCTGCGGACTGGAATTCGTCAAATCCATCAATCACCGCATCCAGTTTTTCCTGACTGTACTGCATGGTGACCTGGGAATCTTTCTCTTTTCCGCCATTTCCCAGGAACCAGAGGAAACTGTTCTGTTTCTTTAACACGCTCTCCACGCTGCCGTCTCCGGCGTAGGTGTAGTCGATGTCTTTTCCGCTGACACTCTTCGTATCATTGTCTTTGAATTTTACATTTAAGGTATAGTTTGCAGCCTGCTCTTTGATTTTCGTTTCTGCCTCTTTGGCCGTCATATCCGAGCAGTCTACTCCGTTGATGGTTGTTCCGTTGAAAAAATAATTCTGGTAATGGAACATTTTGCTTCCATAGAAAAAGCCTCCCACAGCAATAACAGCAACGGCTGCAACGGCGATAACCGCACCGCCTTTTCCCTTTTTCTTCTGCGGTTTTGCGCCATGCGGAATGTACTCTTCGTCGTCATCCTCATAATCGTCGTAGTCATCATCCTCATCGTCTATTTCCGGCATTGGGATATGGCCTACCGTGTCGCTGACGAGGCGCTCCATTGCGGCTTCCACCTGATCACCAAGCACTTCTTTCTCCGAACCCTTGGTCTCTGTCTTCTCTTCTCCCAGCAGATCATCCTCATCTGCGAATGGATCGTTGATGATCAGATCATCATCCACCATCACTTCTTCCGGTTCCGATTCTGTTTTTGTCTCCGCCGGCGTCTCTTCGATTTCTTCTTCCTCTTCTGTAAATTCCGGAATCTCGATGTCCTGCGTCACAGGCTCCACTTTGGTCTGCTTCATTTTCTGCTTCGCTTCTTCGTCTTTTGCACGCTCAGTTGCCTCAAGGACACTTCGCAGATTACTTAAATTTGCAGTCTCATCCGGGATGTGATCTTCGCTTTTTGTTTCTTTGCTTTCAAATTCAATGGAGTCTTCGATGTCTGCCAGTTCTTCCTGGAATGTTTCACCGCTCTCCTTTTCCGCCAGGTCACGGTCAATCTCTTTTTGCAGGGCAGCCCAAAGTTTACCGTCCTTTAAATCATCATCTTCAAACTTCATATTTTTTGCTCCTCATAGTTCTGTGTCTGCACTTTACTTACTTCTCTTCTTTTTTCCTTGTTTCAACTCACAGTCGGTATTTTCACGGAGTCTGACATGTCGAAAATAGTTCGACTGTGACTTACCTCATGTCAGTGGAGGATACCGATTTCTCTCCGCCCGCCACTACCGTTATGTTTCTTTTAACAATTCATCCCACCGCTTTAGAAGCGGGGGACTTCTTGTCTACTGATGTTAAAAATGCCCCTATAGATTTCTTCTTTTGTCCAAGGGCACATACACTGTTAAGTATATCATAAAATTCGACAAAAAAAAGCAAAAAATTTGGTTTTGGCAAATTTCTCACTTTTTTCGTAAATCACCTATGGAATTCGTAAAAAAATACCTTCTGCAGCGCTTCTCCGAGGAAAATTCCAAGGGCAATTGCGCCTGCCGCGGTCGCTGTCTCTAAAAGATACGTTCCAACCATGTTTTCCGGCCCCATAACGATCGAGTAGACGATGCGGTACATACCGGCTCCCGGCACCATCGGAAGAATGCCCGGGATCACGAAAAGGATCACCGGCGCTTTGAAATGACGCGCCATTGCCTGGGAAACCAGGGCGACGGCAACGGCGGCAAGAAAGTTCTTCATCAGAATGCCGTCGTTGAATACTTCCACGATCAGATAGACCGCCCAGCCGATCATACCGACACCGGCCGTGTAGCATTCCAGCTTTTTTGGTGCGTTCAACAGTCTTGAAAATCCCCAGATTGCAACCCAGGCTCCAAGGGATTTCAGGATGATTTCACCTGCTATTCTCATATTTTTGCTTTAACCTCATCTTTTTTCTGTATCGGTTTTCTCTACCGCACCAGTGGACGGAGCAGCAGCATGCCAAGTCCCACGCCGATTGCGATGGCCGCAGCGGTTACAAACGCCTCAAGCATCCGTGCCGCACCGGAAATGTAGTCGCCGTGCAGGGTATCATACACCGCATTCGTGATCGCCACACCCGGTACGAGGGGCATGATCGATGCAATGATAATGACGTTCAGATCCATGGTCCCCGGCAGGTAATGAACACAGAGAATAGATGTGACCGCCAGCAAAAATGACCCGATACAGTTCACAAGAAACGACTGCATCCCGGCTTTTTTTCCTCCGTAAACACCGATTCCTGATATAAAACCTGCAAGTGCAGATGCCAGCACTTCGTAGAACCCGGCTCCGAACATGATTGCAAAGCCTGCGGTCGTCGCCATCATCGCGAGCAGATTTTTTTTAATTTCCGACTTGGCACGATAGATATCCCGCACCCGGTGGAACAGCGCATCCAGGTCGATATTTCCTTCGCAGAAATCGCGGGAAAGCTGATTGACCGCATGGATCCGGTTCAGATCCGTTGCACGGCTCTCTACGCTGCGCATAACAGTCATGGAATCCATCGCCGGGTCGTCGAGCGTTACCACAAAGCCGGTCGTCAGCGCCAGTACATCCGCAGTTTTCAGGCCGGACATGCGCAGCATCCGCAGCATGGTATCCTCCACCCGCCACGTCTCCGCCCCGCTTTCCAGCAGGATTTCTCCCGCCATGACCGCGGTGTCCAGCAGCAGTTTATAGTCCATAGTTTTTGTCCTCTCAAATGTAACTCATATTTCACACATGCCAAACGATTGTACCATGAAGCAGTGTTCACTTTCAAGTTAATTCTATGCAAATTCGGCGATATCCGGGCGTTGGGATGTTCCGATGTTCACCCGCGCCATTCACAAATCTTTTCAAAGTTTCTTCAAACTCCATTCACACTTTCCTCACATATGACAACTATACTAAACGTATCAAAACAAAGGGACAACAAATCATCTTCCTCTATCTTTCAACCGTTGTCCCAACCTAATATTCTTTCCAATTTATATAGATTTTTCTTTTTCATAATGCCGGTGTTTCTGCCAGAAGAAATACCGGCCCTCCTTTTTTTATCCCCCAAAAAGAAGTGCCGACATCCCGTCTATGTACTATTCTTCAAATTTTACAACCAATGTCTTGTCCCCGACCGTCTCGGACAGCATTCCGGTAATCAGTGTTTTCGCCTGTTCCTGTGCCATCGTTTCCAGGTCATCCATTTCTTTCGTCTGCTGCTCTACATCCTCCTTCGCACTCGCGATTGCATCCATCGCATCTTCCTTCCGCTCCCAGTTCAGAAGCGCTGCCTTCTCATCGTAATACTGGATGGAATCATTGTCGATGGAAATATCAAAAATCTCCACTGCCGGAAGTGTAACTGTTACTTCTGAATCCGTCACCTCCGTATTCGCCTTCGAGAGATCCACGCCCGCACGTACCTCTGCACGGTATGTCATATTAAACGCCTTCTGCGTCAGAAACGGAATCGACCCGTCCGAGTAATGAATCAGCCCGTTATAAATCATCTTCGCCGACGTCAGCTCCCCCGCCGCCTCCAGCTTGCTGTCAATAAACGTCCCCGTAATCTCCGGCTCCCGGTCCCGCCGCAACGACTGCGTCAGATAAACAACCATTCCAGCAAGGATTACTACGATCAGAAGATAAATGACAGCTTTTACCGTGCCGCGGCTTCCATTCTTTTCTCTGCTCACGTTACACCCACTCCCTTCTCATGTTTCATTTTTCATTATTTTTGAATATGTTCTGTGGCTCTATTGTACCTTATTTACACCATAAAAAACAGTCCTGCTTTACAAAAATATCTTAAAATTCTGTAAATCCTGTTCTGTTAGACTTTTCTTTTAAACAATACGAAAAAAGAGTGAAGATTTTGTATCTTCACTCTTTCCTAATACAGGGGATGAGAGAATCGAACTCCCACCAAAGGTTTTGGAGACCCCTATCATACCATTTGACCAATCCCCTACGCTAGATATACCTTCAAAACCGCATACACTTAACATCTATACATCATACCATACTTTCTTTCCGAACACAACCATTT
>NZ_QUHK01000119.1:0-645 GCF_003479665.1 Blautia sp. AF14-40 | reverse complement strand
TCCTTAACCAGTTTCTTTTGCTTTGGGATAGCTGCCTTTGCTGCGTCCAGTCGGTCAGCGGCTTTTTCCGATTTTTTGATGTAAGTTTCCAGTTCCGGCGTTGCCCGTTCTTCCTCGGTAAACTGCAAGCGAGAAGATGTTGTTTGTGCGGTGGCTTCCTCCTGTGCCTTGCGTACCGCCTTTTTACTGGATTTGCGGGTCTGTGCGGCTTCGATATGCTCCATGACGCGCTCTGCGGTGGCGGTGTCCCTTGCGGGGGCAGCCCCCGGCGTGTGGGGTAACGGGGAAGTTTGGGACGCTACACCTTGAAGCTGCGTCCCGTCCTGCGCCGCTTGCTGCTCCGGGGACTTTTGAAAATCCGCGTCCTGTTCCCGTTTACTGATACGCTCGGCGGTCTGCTGTGTTTCGTTTACCTCGATAAGCCCGTCGCGGGTCATTTTCTGTGTGATTTTATCGCGGGATTTATATTGCTTCATGGTCTGCACCTCACTTTCCGCTTTCGGAAACTTCCTCCGGCTTCGTCGTCATTACCCGGTAAAGCTCGGTATCTTTCGGGAAGCGGTCTACAAAAGGCAGTACCACATTTCCATAAAAGATAAGCCCCTCGCCCGCTTCGGTGTGGGTAACATACTTCATCTGCTGCGG
>NZ_QUHK01000118.1:369-666 GCF_003479665.1 Blautia sp. AF14-40 | reverse complement strand
AAAAACCCAAACGGGCTTATCTTGGGAACGCCGGGAAGCGGTAAGAGTTTCGCCGCCAAAAGGGAAATGACAAATGCTTTCCTCATTACTGACGACGACATTATCATCTGCGACCCGGAAGCCGAGTATTTTTCCCTTGTGCAGCGTCTGAACGGGCAAGTGATACGGCTTTCCCCTACGGGCAGGGGCATTGACGGCAAGCCCCAGTATGTAAACCCTATGGATATAAACCTTAACTATTCCGAGGACGACAACCCGTTAGCCTTGAAATCTGATTTTATCCTTTCCCTCTGCGAG
>NZ_QUHK01000118.1:0-359 GCF_003479665.1 Blautia sp. AF14-40 | reverse complement strand
GATTTTATCCTTTCCCTCTGCGAGCTTGTCATTGGCGGCAAGGAGGGCTTGCAGCCTGTCGATAAGACCGTCATTGACAGGGCTGTAAGAAATGTGTACCGTCCGTTCCTTGCAGACCCCGACCCGGCAAAAATGCCTATCTTGGGCGACCTTTACGACGAGCTGTTAAGACAACCGGAGCCGGAAGCTGCCCGTATCGCGGCGGCATTGGAGCTGTATGTTTCCGGCAGCCTTAACGTATTCAACCACAGAACCAACGTGGAACTTTCTAACCGCCTTGTCTGCTTTGATATAAAGCAGCTTGGGAAGCAGCTTAAAAAGTTAGGTATGCTCATTGTGCAAGACCAGACATGGAACAG
>NZ_QUHK01000117.1:241-666 GCF_003479665.1 Blautia sp. AF14-40 | reverse complement strand
CTGCCGCTGTTTTTTTTGCTCAAAGGCAGCGCAGGGACAAATCTTGCGGCTATGGCGATGATTGTCGTCATGCTCCCCTGCTTCCTGCTTGCCATGTATGAAAAGCATGGACAGCCCCTTGAAGTGGTGGTTAAGAACATCATTCAGACAAAGTTTACCCGCCCAAAGGAGCGACCTTACAGAACCGAAAACCTATACGCTGTCTTGGAAAAGCAGCGAAACTTAGAAAAGGAGGTATCAGCGATTGTCAAAAGGACAAACAAAAAAGACGCGGGAAGCCGCAGGAAACAGGCGTAAGCTGACCCGCGCCGAAAAGAAACAGATTGCCGAAGCTATCCGAAAGGCAAAAGGCGACGGCAAAGCCCGCACCGCACAGCAGACCATTCCCTACCTTGCCATGTACCCGGACGGTATCTGCAAGGTTA
>NZ_QUHK01000117.1:0-206 GCF_003479665.1 Blautia sp. AF14-40 | reverse complement strand
AAGTGCGTCGTGTTCGAGGACATCAATTATCAGCTTGCACAGGCTGACGATAAGACCGCCATTTTTGAAAACTGGTGCGATTTCCTCAACTACTTTGACGCGAGCGTGAGCGTGCAGCTTTCTTTCATCAATCAAGGAACGCAGCGGGAACAGGCAGAAAAAGCAATCTCTATCCCCGCACAGGAGGACGCTTTTAACTCTATCCG
>NZ_QUHK01000116.1:0-732 GCF_003479665.1 Blautia sp. AF14-40 | reverse complement strand
AGAATAAACTGAAAAAGACCATGACTGCCCTTTGTGCCGCCCTTATCCTTATGGGCGGTTTTTCTGTCCCTGCCTATGCACAGGGCGCAGCCACAGAGCCGCCCGCAGAGGACGCAACTAATGACAGCGGCGTGATTGTGGAGGAAAAAGAGGAAACGCCGCCCCTTACCCCAAAGGGAAACGCAACACTGGTTGACGATTACGGCGGCAATAAGCAGCTTATCACTGTTACCACCAAAAGCGGCAACTATTTCTATATCCTCATTGACCGCGCTGCCGAGGGCGAACAGACCGTACATTTCCTAAATCAAGTGGACGAAGCCGACCTTATGGCACTGACCGAAAACGGCGAAGCTGCCAAAAAGCCGGAAATCTGTAACTGTACGGAAAAATGCGAAGCCGGAAAGGTAAACACGTCCTGCCCAGTATGTGTTACCAGTATGACAAGCTGCACAGGTAAAGAACCTACCCCAACACCAACCGAGCAGCCGGAAGAACCGAAAGAAAAAGGCGGCAATCCCGGTGTGGTGCTTGCCTTAGTCCTCTTTGCCCTGCTTGGTGGCGGCGCAGCGTTCTACTACTTTAAGTTTATGAAGCCGAAGCAGAATGTAAAGGGCGATACCGACCTTGAAGATTTTGAATTTGAGGACTACGACGAGGACGAGCCGGAAGCAGATACCGGGGAAACTTCCGAAGATGAAGAAACGGAGGAAGAAACCCTATGACCCTGTT
>NZ_QUHK01000115.1:0-844 GCF_003479665.1 Blautia sp. AF14-40 | reverse complement strand
CAGTTGTTGAATGGCATGTCAAGAGCAGGCGGTTTTCCGCCTGTCTTGATCGTCGGTTTACTCGTTATTCTGGAAGACGACCTTCGTACATAATACTCAGTTCGCCATATACCTGCGCCCAGTTTCGAATCGTACTGGTCCATTTTTTCGTAGCCTCAAAAGTGGCCAGGTACAGCGCTTTTAAAAGGGCCGTATCGCTTGGGAATACGCTTCTCTGCCGATTCAGCTTCCGGTAGGTGGAATTCAGGGATTCAATCGCATTGGTGGTATAAATCACCGTTCTGACCGTCGTTGAAAACTTGAAAATTGGAGAGATGGCATCCCAGTTATCCTTCCAGCGTTTCATGGAATTCGGATATTTGGGAGACCATTTTTCAGTTACACGATCTAAGGCTGCCAGCGCTTTCTTTTCATCTGCGGCCTGATAAATGGTCTTCAGATCCGCTGCAAATGCTTTTCTGTCCTTGTCAGGGACATATTTCAGTGTGTTTCTTACCTGGTGTACGATACAGCGCTGATACTCGGTTTTTGGAAAAGCAGCAGCGATTGCTTCTTTGATGCCGGTTAAACCATCTGCACAGATGATTAATACATCTTTGACACCCCGGTTTTTCAGTTCGTTCATAACGGAAAGCCAGTATTTTGCGCTTTCGTTGTCGCCAACGCTGATGGTCAGAACCTCTTTCTTTCCTTCCGTGTTGATTCCAAGAATCACGTAAGCTGCAAGCTTTCGGATCACACCATTATCTCTTACGGAATAGTGAATTGCGTCAATGTAGAGAATGGGATAGACTTCGTCCAACGGCCGGTTCTGCCAGTCTTCGATCTGTGGCAGGATCTTATC
>NZ_QUHK01000114.1:0-846 GCF_003479665.1 Blautia sp. AF14-40 | reverse complement strand
GCTTACGCTTTGAAGAACAGGAAAAACCGATACCCGGCGGCAAAAAGGGAAACCCGCTGTCCCGCCCCGCACAGGAAGCGGGGATTTTCGTCCACAACAAGATACATTCGGTTGAAAAGGACAATTCCGGCGTTGAGGGGGCGCATAAATCGGAGGAACTTGCCGAGCGCGGCGCGAAATACGGGGCGCGGAAGTTAAAACAGGGCTACCGCAGCCATAAGCTGAAACCTTACCGGGAAGCAGCAAAGGCAGAAAAGGCAGCATTTAAGGCAAACGTCAACTTCCAGTATCACAAGACCCTGCACGACAACCCGCAGCTTACCTCTAACCCTCTTTCCCGTTTCATGCAGAAACAGCAGATAAAACGCCAGTATGCAAAGGCGGCAAAGAAAGGCGGGGCAAAAGCCGCAGCGGAAGCCACAAGAAAGACGGCGAAAAAAACCGCCGAGGAAACGAGAAAAGCCGCCGCATTTGCGGCAAGACACCCGGCGGGCATTTTGATTGCAGTTGCCGCGCTGCTTCTCTTTATTATGATTTCCGCAGGGCTGTCCTCTTGCGGGGCTATGTTTTCGGGCTTGACAAACGGCGTGCTTGGCACGTCCTACACGTCCGAGGACAGCGACCTTGTGGCAGTTGAAAACAACTATGCTGCATTGGAAAACGGGCTGCAAAGTGAGATTGACAATATCGAAAGCACCCACCCCGGCTATGATGAATACCGCTACGACCTTGACAGTATCGGGCATAACCCCCACGAACTTGCGTCTTACTTGACCGCCCTCTTACAGAGCTACACCCCGCAGAGCGCACAGGCAGAGCTTGAACGTATCTTTTCCATGCAGTACA
>NZ_QUHK01000113.1:0-875 GCF_003479665.1 Blautia sp. AF14-40 | reverse complement strand
AGCAAAGGAGTTGATGAAGCTATGGCAGTTTTCCGCGTGGAGAGAAACACAGGATATACGGTTATGAGTAACCACCATTTACGCAATAAGGAGCTTTCCCTAAAAGCAAAAGGGCTGTTATCACAAATGCTGTCCTTGCCGGAGGATTGGGACTATACCCTTGCAGGACTGTCCTATATCAACCGGGAAAGTATCGACGCTATCCGCACCGCTGTATGGGAGCTTGAAAAAGCCGGATATATCACAAGACGGCAGGGACGCGACGAGAAAGGTAAAATGACCGCTATCGAGTACACCATTTACGAACAGCCACAGCCCCCGGCATTGGATTGTCCGGTATTGGAAAATCCAACAGCGGATAACCCGATATTGGAAAATCCGACAGCGGATAACCCGACGTTGGAAAATCCAATGCAATTAAATAAAGATATACAAAAGACTGACTTATCAAAAAAAGAAAAATCAAATACGGATTTATCAAATAACCATTCCATTCCTATCCTTTCCCCTAACCCCTCTCCTTTGAGGGAAGAAACGGCAGAGCCGGAACGGAAAGGAACGGAAGCGGCAGACGCATACAGCGTGTATGAGGAAATCATCAAGGACAATATCGAGTATGAGCATTTTATCAAGCATACCAACATTGACAGGGAACGCTTGGACGAGATTGTGTCCCTTATCCTTGAAACGGTCTGCACCAAACGAAAGACAATTCGTATCGCCGGGGACGATTATCCGGCAGAGCTTGTCAAAGCAAAGTTTATGAAGCTCAACAGCAGCCACATTGAATTTGTCTTTGACTGCATGAAAGAGAACACCACGAAAATCCGCAACATCAAGCAATATCTGAAAGCGGTACTTTTCAACGCACCCAA
>NZ_QUHK01000112.1:0-879 GCF_003479665.1 Blautia sp. AF14-40 | reverse complement strand
TAATAGGGTTCTCACGTTCATTACTATTTATATAATATATTTTAACTATTTTATTTAATTGCCCTGTTTTATCTTGCATTATCCTCTTTACAACTCTATTTATTATATGGTCACTATGAGTTTCAATAATTAATTCTCTCTCAGTAGCCGCCATTGACAAAAGAAAATCTGCAATTCCCATCTGTGCTGCAGGATGAAGATGGATTTCTGGCTGTTCTAGCATCAGCAACTCATCTTTTCGCTCGATTAGTCCAGACACTAAAATTGGCAAGACCTGACTCACACCAAACCCCACATTTGAAACATTATAATCCGACACATTTAGTTTTACCATTTCAGAAGTTTGATTTAATGAATATTCTCCCAATCCCAAATATTTCATCCAGTTATTTACCAACATTTCAAAGGATTTTCGCACCTCATCTCCAGCCATTATTTTGTCTTCTGGTGGAAGAAATCCCCATATTTTTTTGCCCGCATATTTACACATAATATGCGGAGTATATTCGCCACTTAATCCAACGTTATCAATCTCATTATCTAATATGTAATTTCTTTGGGGATACACTCTTAATGGTGTTAAATGATTTATATTTTTAAATTGCATTGCATTAATTCTGAAAATCAAATAAATATTAGCTAAAATTCCATCAATTTTGGTTCCTCCCGGAGAAACTGAGGTAGCATATGCATTGATTAAGGTTAAATTTTCAAAATAGCAAACACAGTTTCCTAAAATTACTTTAGGTTCAACCGGAGATGCAATACTAGACGGGACATTGTTTATTGTAATAATATATATCTTATCTTGTTTATGTTTTAATGAAATAGAAACTTTCTCACCAATTCCTTGTTCTGTATATAGAATTAATGAAATGT
>NZ_QUHK01000111.1:0-894 GCF_003479665.1 Blautia sp. AF14-40 | reverse complement strand
AAATGGTTTGCTGTGTGGCTGAAACATACGGATATGGAATACTTAAGAAAACACTGGTCGGGCAAAAAAGCTTCGGCTCCAACGTTGGAGAAGAAGCACCACAAATATTTTCTGCGTTTTACATATGCGGAAGAGGTATCTTTAAACCAGACACCTGTCAAAGAGCAAACGATCTGCAGCGTGGATCTCGGCATCAATACGGATGCAGTCTGTACCATCATGCGTCCAGACGGAACTATCCTGGGAAGAAAGTTTATTAACTTTCCCAGTGACAAAGACCGGATGTACCGTGTGCTGGGACGGATTCGAAGATTTCAGCGGGAACATGGATCGCGTCAGGTGCAGGGAAAATGGGCATATGCAAAACGTCTGAATACAGAGCTTGGCAGAAAAATTGCAAGGGAAATCGTTCTGTATGCGTCAGAAAAGAAGGCAGATGTGATTGTTTTCGAATATCTGGAAATGAAAGGAAAACTTTCCGGGAAGAAAAAGCAGAAACTGCAGATGTGGAGAAAACGTGATATCCAGAAACGGTGCGGACAGCAGGCACACAGAAAGGGAATCCGAATTTCCCGGATTTGTGCCTGGAACACGAGCAGGCTTGCCTTTGATGGATCAGGAGAGATTGCCCGTGATACACGGGATCATCGTCTGTGTACGTTTCAGACTGGAAAAAGATACAACTGTGATTTGTCGGCATCGTATAATATCGGAGCAAGATATTTTATCCGTGAAATTTTAAAACCCTTGCCGGAAACGGAAAGGTCTTTGCTGGAGGCAAAAGTTCCTGCAGTAAAGCGTAGAACCTCATGTGTTTATGCAGATCTGAGAGAACTGATTTCAGAAATGGAACTGCGTAAAGCAGCATAAACACAGGCAGATATGCAGTGGATT
>NZ_QUHK01000110.1:0-993 GCF_003479665.1 Blautia sp. AF14-40 | reverse complement strand
CGCAGCGAAAATGTCATTTTCCAGTTTCCGCTTCGTGTCTGCCATGTTTACCACAAGGAATGTAAGGAGAAACATTCGCTCGTTGCGGCTCTGTAAGTCCTGCAACAAGTTCTTTGCTTCGCTGCCAAAGGTGGCAAGGTCGGACGGGATTATATCCATGTCATAGCCGCTTCTAACCGCTTTTTTCTGTTCCTCAATCTTCATCTTGTCAAGGTCTGTGATTTTGCGCTTAATGGTCTTGATTGCTTCCGACTGGTCGATACTGCGGATATGTAAGTTGACGATTACACCTGTTTCCAAGTCCAGTATGTCAGCAAGCATACGGTCGTTGAGTTCCGGCGCAAGGATTTCAAGGAAGCTCGCCGCGCCGATTTTACGCCCCATGCGGAAATATCTGCCCTCGCCAAAACGGAAAGAGGACGGGGCGATAAAATCCTTTGTAGACAGCCCCGACGGGGTAAGCCAGTCAAAGGAAAAGGAGAACGGCTCGCCCTCCGGGTGGAATACCCCATGCAGCACCTTTAAGCGTTCATAGCCGGATAAGGGGCGGGCGGTTACGCCAAGCACCTTGAAATTGTTAAGCACGTCGGTTTCGATACGGGAAAGCCTTGACTTTGCAGCCGCCTTGTTATCGGCTTCAACAGTAAAGGTAATGTATTTGTGCTTCACAAGCCCGTTGTTGCCTTTACTAAGCTGATTTTTCAGCATATCCGAATACTCGGTGCGGATAGAGTTAAAAGCGTCCTCCTGTGCGGGGATAGAGATTGCTTTTTCTGCCTGTTCCCGCTGCGTTCCTTGATTGATGAAAGAAAGCTGCACGCTCACGCTCGCGTCAAAGTAGTTGAGGAAATCGCACCAGTTTTCAAAAATGGCGGTCTTATCGTCAGCCTGTGCAAGCTGATAATTGATGTCCTCGAACACGACGCACTTTGAATATCTCTTTTCCGTAACCTTGCAGATACCGTCCGGGTACATGGCAAGGTAGGGAATGGT
>NZ_QUHK01000011.1:38542-106554 GCF_003479665.1 Blautia sp. AF14-40 | reverse complement strand
CTTTTGTGCAATATTTTGGATTTGCTCATTTATAGTTATGATTTTATATAATGATACCGGGATCAAAAGGTCTTTTGACACCTATGATAGCTGGGAGTTTACATTTTTTGTTTTGTGAAAGGATTGCCGATTATGACTACCATTCAGGATATTGCTGATAAAATGGGAGTTTCCAAGAGCACGGTATCCAAAGCGCTCAATGACGCGCCTGATATCAGCGATGCTTTACGGAAACAGGTTTTGGAAACTGCCGTAGCTCTGGGTTATACGAAGCTGCGGCGTTATAAGAAACCAACGAAAAAAGTCTGTATTATAATAGAAAAAGAAAATATGCGGTATCAGGAACCGCATCATTTTGCCTATGATATCCTGGTGGGTTTTCGTCAGATGGCAGAACCTGCCGGATTTGATGTTGAAATTGTACCCGTTGATATTAAGACCCAAAGAAACCAGCATTATGATGTTTTTATGCTGGAGCATGATTATATAGGAGCTTTTGTGGTCGGCTTTTCCCTGAGCGATCCCTGGATTCAAGACTTTAAAATCAGCCGCACACCGGCTGTTCTTTTCGACAACTATATAGTAGGGAATCCTTCCACCGCTTATGTAGGTATTGATAATGAGGAGGGAATGGAGCTTGCCGTCTCTTATCTTGCCGGACTTGGACACCGGAAGATCGCCTATCTGAGCAGCTCCCTCGGTGCCCGGGTTCTCCAGGCACGCCATGCTGCCTTTCTCCGTTCCATGCACCAGCATGGACTGAAGACTTCTCCTGCTGCGATCGGCTGTTCTTATTATCTGTCAGAATGTATGGAAAAGCATCTTCCCCGTTTTCTGGAAAACGGAATCACTGCTATTATTTGCAACCAGGATACCCTTGCTAGTGCAACGCTCACGCAATGTCAGCAGCTGGGATTCCAGATTCCTGATGATATCAGCATTATCGGATTTGATGATCTGCCGATTGCTGCTTGTACGTCACCGCCCCTTACAACCATCAGACAAGATCGGCTGGAGCTCGGAAAAAGTGGATTTTTTGCATTGTCAAGTCTTCTCAATCACATCCCAATCAGTACGTATTTGTTGCATGCACAGCTGATTCAGCGGGAATCGACAGGGAAGGTTCCTTCATAAATTCATCTCATCAACAATATTTGCCGGTTTTGCAGTCATTTCTACCCATGCCGGAATAAAACCGCTTTTAACAGCGTTTCTTACAGATCTGACATTAGACCAGGCGGTACAGTAAAACGGTACTTTACCCCTGTTTATGATCTCTTTTGTAAGTCTGCTTGTCAGTGCAGAGGCAATCCCCTCTCGTCTGTATTCCGGCAAAACATCCACACCGATCTGCCACATATCGTCGCAATCGGCAGAACAGGCAGCAAGTCCCACCAGCGTGCTTCCGTCATATGCGCCGACGCCAAGTACATCCAGATTCTTCCGATCTTCGCAAAGCGCATTGCCCCATTCCGGTCGATACAAATCCGCAAAATCTTCCTGTGTCAATACTCGTGTCACATAGGCGCAGGAAAGAGTCGGTATCCGGCTGATGTCCGGCAGATAGTATTCTGCCATGAAACATATTTTGTGCCCTTTTTCAACTAAACGTTCATTCAGCCAATGCATGTTTGGTGTCTCAAAACAGTGGTAAAATTCGAATTTGTCTACATACGCAGACACCAGATCCATCGTCTCCGGTATGGAAGCCGCCATGATATTATTTCCATAGGAAACCAGATTGCAGGTAATAGGCTCTTTCAAATATTTGCGGGCCTTCTTTCCTAATTTTATGGGAACAACAACATTTTTGTCCGCCTTGAAATCTTCCACGCGGCATCCCATATCTTCCGCAGACTGCCTCATGGCAATCTCCATCATTTCACGATTCGTCATATGCTTTTCTCCTTTATGAGTTTGTAATAGAAACTGCTGGGCATCAGAGAAGCTCATTCCCTGCAGTTATTTTTGTGGATCAATTTATGATTATTCCTGGCTCTTTTTCATCTCTCCCTCAAATGTGTTTTCCGTCATATGCGCCCGTAGAATATGAAGCAGCACTCCCGCTGCCCGCTCCATTGCTGCCGGATCAATGGAGGAATAATTCATGACATACGTATTTTCCTGCTTTGCCGCCTCCGCTGTGTCTGCGTAATAGCCGGAGAGCGGCTTTAATTTCACACCACGGGATTTCGCCTGCGTGACAATCGACTCTTCTTTCAACTCCGTGCGAAGATGCATCAGAAAATGAACGCCGGCTTCTTCCTCCTCGATGGTCACGTAATCACCGAGCGGCTTCTTTTCGAGTGCCTGTAAAATCAGATCTCGTTTGTTCTGATAATAGTTTCGCAGCCGGTTGATATGTTTTTCGAAACTGCCATTCTCAATAAACTCTGCCAGTGTGTACTGCTCAAAGTTGGAGACGGTGCAGGAATAAAACGACAGCTCGCGATAAAATTTCTCCGCTAATGTCTGCGGAAGCACCATGTAGCTGATCCGTACCGTGGAGGCAAGTGTTTTCGTAAAGGTATTCATATAGATAACTTTGTCCGAAACGTCGATACTCTGCAGTGTCGGAAACGGCTTTCCGCCGAGACGCAGCTCACTGTCGTAATCATCCTCAATGATATAGTGATGCTCTGATTTTGCCGCCCAGCCGAGCAGTTCATAACGGCGGCTGACCGGCATGACTGTTCCGGTTGGAAAGTGATGGGACGGGGAGGTATGAATAATATCAACCGATCTTTTTTCCAGCTCCTGCACCGAAACACCGTCCTGGTCGAGCGGCACTGGCTCGTACCGCACCTTCATACTCTCATAAATCCGCGCAATTTTGTGATACCCGGGATCCTCTACTCCATAAACAAGATCGTTTCCGAGAAGCTGAATCAGAAGGTTATGCAGATACTCCGTTCCTGCACCGACAATAATCTGCTCCGGCAGCACCTGCATTCCACGAAACTCGCGCAGATATTTTGCAATCGCACTGCGCAGCTTTAAAATCCCGGCGCACGGGGAATTGATCATCAGCTGGATCCGGTTATCATTCAGAACAGCACGCACCGTCCGCGTCCAGATTGTGAACGGAAAAATTTCGCTGTCCGTCTGATTGCTGGAAAAATCCGCAAAATAGGAAGTCTCCCCGTTTGCCACCTGCAGAATCTCTTTTGGCACCGCATCCCGCATGGAATCCTCAATTTCCAGCTCAGCCGCATAAAATCCGCGCTTTGGCATGGAGTACAGATAGCCTTCCGCAACAAGCTGCGCATAGGCATTCTCGACGGTAATGACGCTGATACCCAGATTTTTTGCAAACGTCCGTTTCGACGGCAGCTTCTCTCCCGGACGGATGTTTCCCAGTAATATGTCGTTTTTGATACATTTATATAAATATTCATACAGGGAATCTGACCCTATATTGGAAAAATTATACGTCAGCATTCGACCATTCTCCTCTTATCTGACCTTACTGAATATATTTGTTTTGGCGATTTTTTTATAGTCACTTTACCAGTATACTGTGAGGCATAACAAAAGTAAAGCCAAAACAGAAACAAAATTTATCACCTGATATTTATCAGGCAGGGAGGAGATTATTATGACAGCAACAAATGAGAGATACAAACTGAACAAAGAACTGGCACAGATGTTAAAAGGTGGTGTGATCATGGATGTTACCACACCGGAACAGGCCCACATCGCAGAGGAAGCTGGTGCCTGTGCCGTTATGGCACTGGAGCGGATTCCTGCAGACATCCGTGCAGCCGGCGGCGTTTCCCGTATGAGTGATCCGAAAATGATCCGCGGCATCCAGGAGGCCGTTTCCATCCCGGTTATGGCAAAATGCCGCATTGGCCACTTTGTAGAGGCGCAGGTGCTCGAAGCCATCGAAATCGACTACATCGACGAGAGTGAGGTTCTCTCCCCCGCGGATGATGTCTACCATATCAATAAACGCAATTTTAAAGTACCCTTTGTCTGCGGTGCAAAAGATCTCGGTGAGGCACTCCGCCGGATCAATGAGGGCGCATCCATGATCCGTACCAAAGGTGAGCCGGGAACCGGCGATATCGTACAGGCCGTCCGCCATATGAGAAAAATGAACAGCGAAATCCAGAAACTGACCTCCATGCGTGAGGATGAGCTGTTTGAGGCAGCCAAGGCCCTGCAGGTTCCGTACGATCTTGTTCAGTATGTTCATGACAACGGCCGTCTCCCGGTTGTTAACTTTGCAGCCGGCGGTGTGGCAACTCCAGCCGATGCAGCGCTGATGATGCAGCTTGGAGCAGAAGGCGTCTTTGTTGGTTCTGGTATCTTCAAATCCGGCAACCCGGCAAAACGTGCCGCTTCTATCGTAAAAGCCGTTACCAACTACACCGATGCCAAACGGATCGCAGAACTTTCCGCGGATCTCGGTGAGGCAATGGTCGGCATCAACGAGCAGGAAATCGCCTTACTGATGGCAGAAAGAGGAAAATAATGAAAATTGGAGTGCTTGCATTGCAGGGCGCATTTGCAGAACATGAAAAAGTATTAGAACAGCTTGGCGCCGAATGCATCGAACTGCGGCAGGCCCGCGATCTTGCCGAGCCTTACGATGCACTTGTACTGCCGGGCGGCGAGAGTACCGTTCAGGGAAAGCTTTTAAAAGAGCTTAGCATGTTCGATACGATCAAAAGCCAGATTCAAAATGGCATGCCGGTCCTCGCAACCTGTGCCGGTGCAATTCTTCTGGCAGAAACGATCGACGGACAGATGAAGGGACAGCCAGAGCAGTATTTCGGCACGATTCCCATGTGCATCAAGCGGAACGCCTACGGCCGACAGTTAGGCAGCTTCCACACAGAAGCATCGGTTGTGGGCATCGGAACAGTGCCGATGACGTTTATCCGTGCGCCGTATATTGCATCTGTGGGGAACGGCGTGGAAGTGCTCGCGGTTGTGGAAGAGCGGATTGTCGGTGTAAAATATAAAAACCAGATGGCCTTCTCCTTCCATCCAGAACTCGACCCGGATATGAGGATTCATAAGACATTTCTTTCGATGATCAGCAACGTATAAAGCAAAAGACTGTGCAAATCATAAATTCATTTGCACAGTCTTTTGCTCTGTTTTCGTACCGCAATGCAGCCTCACTGAATATCTTCCTTCTAACAACGTCAGGAGCTTTTGTATTATTCCGGGCAAAGTACAAATCGGCTTCGCCAGATATTTTCTTTTCCGTCAGCTTCCCATTGAATCAGAAACACAGTTTCCATTTTTCCTTGATGATCTCTATGAATGCATGGAATAATTTGAATCTTTTCCGGAGAAACACCATCTATTTTCAGAGTTCCCCTGTCACCGATTCGAATCCGGTCTTTTTCCCGACTTACGTTCTGCCGTGTGACAAGATTTTCCGTGAAGCCATTATCCAAAGGAGCGGTCTTCAGGCAATCTTTGATCTGAAGTTCACCGGTTTCCCTGCAAAAAACAGCAGTCCGTATCAGTTTTTTCCTGCTTTCTTTCTCATATGCCCCAGCAAAGGAAATCGAAATTTCTCCTGTCTCGGAGTAATTCACTGCATCGGCACGATATGTTTCCCCTTTGCACTGTTCCTTTCCATCCAAAATCGGAACGCTATGGCCACGTGAACTACAGCAGAGTACGGAATATCGTTCGGGGCCAAAATATGCTTTCGTGTATTCTCCGGCTCCAAGATCACTGATAATTTCTTCTTCCCCGATAAAATACAGAAAGCTGCCGACATCGTTATGATTGTGCGGCTCCCCGTTGTTTCCACCTTTGATTGCGAATGCGGTCTGATGCTTTCCAGTTGCAATTGCCCATTCGGCATCCGCCAGATAAGTAAACGTGCCGGAACATACCCGTTCCTCTGCAGCATTCTCGGAACCGTCCGACCTGCTTTTTAACACATTCAGATATTGCTTCGTCCAGATCCAGTCCCTATATGCGGCATTCCAGCGATAACACGGATCTTCCCCAAAATGCATTGCCCGTACCAGCGGCGGGATTTTAACATTTGGATCCAGCATTGCAAAATGGCAGGTAAGTCCCATCCGGTAACGGCTTTTGCTGTCTCCGTCAGAAAAGCTTAACGTATTTCCGCCCGGGAAATAGCATTTCTGCTGAAATTCCATGATTTTCCGCTGCTTTTTTCCATCCAGCAAGTCAGTTTTCCCGCCCGTTTTTTCTTTCAGAAGTTCCGCGAACATGGAAAAATAACTCATTCCATATTCCCAATAGCCAAGACCTTCCATGCAGGCGCCGTCCTCGCCGAAGCTCGCAAGAAAGCAGGAAAGATCCCGGGTCACGCGCGTCAAGATCTGTTCACAGTTTTGATTGATACTCTCGATGCTTTCCGCATTCGGAAAAAGAACAGGAAAAAGCTCAGATGCATAGCAGGCGGCTGCTCCTACGGATCCACAGCAAACAGCATTCCAGTTACTTTTACTCGTTTCCCACCAGAATGCACCGTTTTCCTGTATAAGAAACGGCTGCAACACTCTCCTGCTGCTTTCCTTCCAGATCCGACACAGTAACTCCGGCCGCAGATCGTTTCGAAGTAGAAACGCAATTTCCAGAAGTGACTGTGCAGTCTCGCACGCAAAAAGATCCAATGTAATCTTCCACTTTTCATCCTTTTTCCGGTTCACATGTGCCGGCAGCGCCCAGCAAGTTTCCGCACAAATCTGCTCCAGAACCCATTCCAGGCCGGAAAGATCCATAGAAATGTCCCTCTCTTTTGCAAACAATGCATTGAACGCAAAAGCAACGAGGTATTTCCGGCGTCCAAAGTAAGCTTCTTCATACCGCAGCCGGTTCCCCGTCTTTTCAAACAGAGAAAAAAGCTCCTCTGTCAAAACAGGGAAATCCAAAAGAGAAAGCGTTTCGGCTTCTCTTGAAAGCTCTGTTTCATATTAGAAAAGATACTGCTGCAATTCTTGTTCTGTTCTTCCGTTCATATATTTTTTCTCCGTAAACCTAGACAATCACTTCCATCATTTTTCCGGCTTCGTCAAACTCCAGCGGGGCCACGCAGGTTTCCCGGTGGAATCCCTTTCCCTCCGGATACTGCGCAAGCGGTGTGCCAAAACGATGGTAAGCAATCCAGTATGCATCTTTTCCAGGCACCTTACAGATGCTGTGATGACCCGTTCCAAGAACACCTTTTTGCACATCTTTCTGAAGAATCGTCTTTTCAAACCGAACCGGTCCGTACAGGGAATCGGACGTTCCATAGTTTACATGATAATTTTCACTTCCTGTATCATCACAGGACCAGGTAAAATGGTAAATTTCATCCCGCTTCAGAACCGTAACCGCCTCACGGAAATCGTACAGTCCTTCCAGATTTTTCATCGTCTCCGGAACAATATGCATCATATCCGGTGTCAGTTTTGCAATGGCCGCATAACCATTTCCAAACAGGAGATATGTTTCGCCGTTTTCCTGATAGATCGACGGATCAATCGTCTGACTCATCTGGATCTGATACGTTTCCATCATTTCCATGGTGATCATGGGTTCTGCTGCAGGCACAAACGGTCCCTCCGGATAATCAGATACTGCTGCTCCAATGCAGGATTTGCCATCAACACGCTTTCCACAGAAATAGTAGTAATACTTTCCATCTTTTTCTGCAATGCACGGCGCCCAGGCACTTCCTACCGCCCACGGAACATCTCCATCTGCCATGTCGAAAATATCAGCAGCCTTCTGAAATTTTCTCAGATCCTTCGATGCAAAAACAGAAAATTTCGTACCGGACCAGTCGGTAAAGCCATCCGTTGTCGGATACAGGTAATACGTTCCGTCAAAACAGGCAAGATCCGGATCTGCAAAGAGCCCTTCTACGACCGGCTTTTTGTGATCAAAAAATCGTTCCAGCAAGGCAAGCTCCTCGTCAGTAACTGCAAGAACGCCACCGTGGCGTTTTTTTGTTTTTCCAAGAGCATATTCCTTTTCCTTTAAAATACGGAATTTTCCCGAAGAAAGATCATCCGTTAAAAGAGGAAGATATCCTTTTCCCTCCGCAAACTGATCCGCAATCAGACACCATGTCTTCTGATCCGGTAGCAGATAACATTCCGGTCCTTCTACGCCAAACAGCGAAGAAAGTGTTTCTGATGGGATCTCCTGAAAATTGCCCGTCAGGGAGTCACAGGACTCCAACAGCAGACATTTATTCGTCTCATCCTTGGAAATCCGATAGTATACACCTTCTGATTCTACCATCGTTGTATCAATCACATGTTCTTTCCGCTCCATGTAAATAAATGGCTCGGAAAAACTTTGAAAATCAGATGTCCAGGATGCATAGATCCGCTGTTTGGCTTCCGTATCACCGGAAAGTTTTACCATAGATGCCCAGAAAACCAGAAACTGCTCTCTTTTTGAGTCATAGATTCCTTCCGGTGCCCAGACGCATCCGGCTCCCGGAACACCTATGGTACTGGCACGCTCCGCACTCCAGTGAACCAGATCCTTCGATTCCCAGACAATCAGATCACGGCTTCCGCGATATTGTGCCGTATCCCAGCCTTCTCCTGCTTCGATCCGTAAATCGGTTGCTATCAGATAAAATTTCTTCTGCTTTGGATCACGCAGCAGAAACGGATCGCGAACACCTTGCATTCCAAGATGAGAATATAAGACTGGCTGTCCGTCATTCAGATCCTCCCAGTGAAGTCCATCCCTGCTGATGGAAAAATAAATCTGTTCTCCATCCTTTTGTTCTCCGGTAAAATGTACAAATAAATAGCCTGCCATATTTTGTTCTCCTTATCTGCTTTTCATATAGTTCATAGGTGTCATTCCAGTCATTTTTTTAAAGACTTTACTGAAATAACTTTCATCGGAAAATCCGACTTTTTCGCTGACCTGCGAAATTTTAAGCGAAGTTGTACCAAGAAGCTCCTTGGCATGGGAAATTCTGACTTCCGTCAGGTACTGAAAAATCGTTTTTCCTGTTGTCTGACGAAAAATCCGATTTAGATAATCAAAGTTTCCACCAAGCTGCTCTTCAATCAATACTCCGGAAATTGGCTCGCGATAGCAGTTATTCAGATAATCCAAAAGATCATATATTTTCCGGTAGCTTCCGACCACTCCGGTTTTTTCCTGGGCAAGCGATGTTACAAACTGTCTGGAAACCAAAATCATCATCTCCAAAATCTGACAGGCACACAAATTGTAATAACCTTCCATACGATTTTTCTGACAGGTAATTCCATCATTGATTTTCTGCAGAATTTCAGAATAAGAAGAAGTGTCGGAAAGATGCATATATTTGGGCAACGCAAGAAGCGAAAGACTGACGCGTTCCTGTCCGGAAAGGGTACAGGAATCACTTTGCATGGACTGCGTTCTCTTTCTTAAAATTATCTCAGTTGTCTGCTCATTTGTCATCTTGTTTTTTTTTATGGATTTCTGATGGAAATGAATATAATGGTATTCACAATGTGTTGCTCTTTCCCCCACATGTATTTTATCCGGATCCAGAATTAAAAAATCCCCCGGTGTTAAATGATACCGTACACCATCCTCCAAAAGAAACATCTCACCCTGACGCACCAGATAAATAATGTATTCCAACGGCATTCTTCTTTTATGAATATACGGCGGTTCAATCACCGCCGTATCTGCCAGGCTAATTTCCGGTAGTTGACTGCTGTCATACTGATAATAAATGTTTTCCTTCATTCTTTTAGCCAAGATCCGGTTCATCGCAGAGTGTAATGATTCCCGGCACTTTTCCTTCTGTTTCAAAAATCAGAATCGTATTCGTTCCTTTTTTTAAAAGCGGACCCGGAATATATAATCGTTTCTGTGGCCCAATTTCCCAGAATCTTCCAATATTAAATCCATTTACAAGAATGCAACCTTTTCCCCATCCGGTAAAATCAAGGAAGGTATCTCCCGTCTCATCTGCTTCGAAGCTAAATTCATAAAATCCCGGTGTACCAGGAACGGATGGAATTGTAAAATCAAGATGTTCCAGATGTTCCATCGGAAGCGTATATTCTTTCCAATAATAGTGATTATGACCATTAACCTGTACGCTTCCATCAATCCCTTTTCTCTGTCTTTCGAGATTCGGACCGAAATTTACTCTTCCCATATTTTCCATCAAAATAGAAAGTTTCTGTCCTTCCGGTTTATTCTCCTCCCATTTTATTTCATCAAGAAGTTCTCTGTCATACAGTGTAACAGTTGGGATTTCATCCACAAAAATGTTAGCTCTGTCGTTAGCTCCCCACAGCCGCAGTGTTTCCAATGGCCCTTCATCTTTCAACTGGCTTTCGTATAAAATATATCCGTATCCCTGATCCAGTTTTTCCATTGACACCGGGTATACACTCTCCATCGCTTTACTAATCCGGTCTTTGTTTCCGAATAAAGATGTGCTTCTTTTGACACGAAGTTTTCCATATGATTTTCTGCGAATTTCTGTACTAAGTTTTACTTCCGGAATTTCGGTATATTTCCGGATTACATTCTGGAATGCCGTATACTTCGCCGTAATCTGACCGTCTTCCGTCAGCAGTGCATCATAATCATAAGAAGTAACATCCGGTGTCAGCTCATCATAGTAATTGGATCCATTCGTAAAACCAAAATTGGTTCCACCTTCAAACATGTAGATATTCACATGGCCCTCGGAAAGAATTTCGTCCAGATCTTTTGCATGTTCTTCTAAATCACCGGTCTGATGCGTTTCTACACCCCAGTTATCAAACCATCCAACCCAGAATTCCATACACATCAGCGGTTTATCGCCGATTTTCTTTTTCATGACGGCAAACTGCTCTTTTCCTTTGGAACCAAAATTTCCGGTCTGTAAAACACCTTCCACTTTTCCGCAGTCAAAAGCATCTCCCCAAGGACCATCCGATGTAACCATCGGCACTTCACAGCCGCAGTCAATCATCAGCTGTTTCATGTAATCCAGATACGATTTGTCATCTCCGAAATATCCATATTCATTTTCCACCTGCATCAGAATAACAGAACCGCCCCGTGTAATCTGAAGCGGTGCGATCACTTCAAATAATTTTTCATAATATTCTTTCACATGTTGTAGAAATGGCGGATAGAAACAGCGAAGGCGCATGCCGTCTTCCTTCAGCAGCCAGTATGGCAATCCGCCAAACTCCCATTCTGCACAAATATAGGGAGATGGCCGGAGAATCACCATCAAACCAAGCTCCTGGGCCAGTTTTACAAATCTGGTAATATCCAGAATTCCGGAAAAATCAAACTTTCCTTTCTCTTTTTCGTGAAGATTCCATGGAATATACGTTTCCACCGTATTGCAGCCCAGAGCTTTTAATTTTTCCAGTCGGTCGCGCCAGTATTCCGGCACAGTACGAAAATAATGCATACCTCCGGAAATGATTTTTACTTTCTTTCCGTCCAGATAAAAATCTTCTTTTACTTCAAACGTCTTCATAGTTCCTCCTGTTTCTGAAATTTCCATCTTTTTTATGTTAAAAATAATATGTCTGCCAAATTTCCCGTGACCGGAACGGAAACATTTGACTCGCAAAAGGGAGACACCAGAGGCATCATGTCTTTTCCGGTATCTCCCTTATCTTGCTTATCATGAAATCACAGAATTATCTGCCAGGTTTTGTCGCTAACCTTTCTTGTTCTACGGTCAAGTGAACACCTTTTTTATTCACCTCTTGTGAAATCCGGTGTTCCATTTTCCTCTACAAAAGCATCTAAATCTTTCTGAATTGCTGCCTTTACATCGTCATAACCGGCCGCTTTCAGTTCTTCTCTCATCTGATCGACAGTTGCCTTCGGATCATCTACCTGACCATATGCCAGCTGCGGGATATATTTTGCGAGAACATTAGCCAGTGCTGCCTGCTTTGCCTCAATTGCAGTTGTATCAACAATCAGGTTTTCAAATGGATAATCATAACCGATTTTATCCAGCGAACTGATCAGATCATCGGTTCCATCCCACCAGCTTTCATCCTGCAGTTCCAGATCATCATTACGTCCCATCCAGAAATTGGAATCCAGGGCATCTGTACTGGAATCAAATCCATCTGGTCTGCCCAGCTTGCCATCTTCTGTTACAATATAATCCTCACCTTCAATACCATAGTTTAACAGACGATAGCACTCTTCATCATTTCTTAACAGATCATATACCATCAGGGCGCGTTCCGGATGTGTGGAGTTTGCACTGATAGCACATGCACCATGCTCTTTCAGCGGATGCTGTACGTTCTGATTTTCTTCGCCCCAGTAATAGAACTGCGGATCGGAACCCGGCTGTTTCTTCTCCATATTCGGAACAATCGTAGAATAATAGGTCTGGGCATGATGCTGATCCGCACCGGTTGTTCCGGCATAAAACTCTTCTCTGGTGTCTCCGTCAAAGTTCAGGACATCTTTTCTCCATACACCCATGTCATTCCATTCTTTCATCAGCTCTGCCGCATCATAAAGGCTGTCATCCTCTACATACGGAGACATAACGGTTGTCGGATCGTCCTGCATAACCCCCCAGAAGTCTGTGTAAATACCAACACTGGCGCAATTGAATGCCGTATATTCCTTTTTCGAAGTAATATAGCCGCCAAGAATACCTCCCGTCTGGTTTTTGCCAGCGATATCCCACGGAATAACATCTTCCTTATTATCTTTAATATACTGGAAATACGTCGTCAGATCTTCAAATTTTGTAATTTTTCCATTTTCCAGACCTGCTTCTTTTGCCCAGTCTCCACGATAGAACATACCATGGTTCGTATACTGTGTATAGTGATCTTCCGGTATGAAATAAATTTCATCGTTATATTTGCAGATATCCCAGTCTCCGTCTGCGGATACCTGTTCCCAGGTCTTTGGCGCATATGTTTTCAGCATATCCTCGGAAAGTGGAAGAAATGCGCCCTTCTTTGTATTTTCCCATCCGTACAGCCAGTCCGTTGCCGTACAAATCAAATCCAGACTGCTGTCTCCACTCAACAGCTTCAGATTATACTGTGTCTGCCAGTCTGTCCATTCTATGTACGTAAACTCGAGTTCTGCATTTACTTTTTCCGTCAAAATCGGATTCAGTTTGTCCAGCATGGCTTCCAGTCTGCCATTGGTCGGTTTGTTTCCCAGCACCAGCATGTTAATTACTTCATGCTTGGAAGTATCAATACTTCCATCTTCCTTTACGCTTGTGTTGCCGGATCCGCTGCTTTCGGACCCACTGCTTCCGCATCCTGCCATACTTGCAATCATCAGGGAAGCCATTACCAGTGCTACTGCCTTTTTACCTGTTACGCGTTTTCTCATAGCGTCCTCCTTCTTTTCCTGCTTTTTCGGAATTTTATGTGAATCCCCGTCAAAACACAGGGGAATCTCACATCATACTTTTTCCATGGTCAGCCTTTGACCGCGCCTACTGTAATACCAGAGATAAAGTATTTCTGTACAAACGGATACAGAAAGATGATCGGTCCGGTTGCAACAACTGCTGTTGCCATTTTCAATGTGTTAGATGGAAGGTCTGCCACACTGACATTTGCACCTGCTACAGAGTTTTTCAGTGCATTTGCTGTATTGATGATCTGATATAAGTAGTACTGTAATGGTTTATAGGTTACAGAACTGTTCAGATACAGAGAAGAAAGATACCATTCATTCCAGTATCCCAGTGCCAGAAAAAGTCCTACCGTTGCAAGTGCCGGCTTTAACATCGGGAAAATCAGTGATACGAAAATTTTAAAGTCTCCCGCTCCGTCAATTTTTCCGGATTCTGTAATTTCATATGGTACCGATTTTGCAAAATTCTTCATCAGAATGATCAGCCACGGAGACATTAACAGCTGTAAAAATACTGCCATATAACTTCCGTTTAATTTCAGGTACCTGGAAACCCAGATATAGGTTGGTGCCATACCGGCGGAAAACAGTGTTGTAAAGTAAATAAAAAATGACAATGCATTTCGAAACGGAAAGTCCTTTCTTTGTAATGCATAACCGGTCATCGCAATGATAAACAGACCAACAACTGTTCCGCATACCGTCAGTGCAATGGTAACTCCGTATGAGCCAAGAATCATTTTAGGTGAACGAAATACCAGTTCATATGCACTCAGAGTAAACCCTTTGGGTAAAAGCCCAAATCCCTCTTTCGCTACAATACTCTCGGTACTGAAAGATGCAGAAATAACCAGGATAAATGGAAGTAAGCAGATGAGCGCCCAAATACTCACAAATACGTAGGAGATAATTCGTAAAGCTCGCGTCCCTGGATCCAGTTTGATTTTATTACGATTTTTCATTTTCTTCTCCTCCTAAAACAGTGCATAGTCCGGATCAAGTCGTTTTACCACCCAGTTGCTGAACATAACCAGAACAAATCCAAAAATAGACTGATACAAACCTACGGCAGAAGATGTTGCAAAGTTATTCTGTGTCGTCATTGTACGGTATACAAAGGTTTCAATGATATCAGTTGTCGGGAACAACTGTGAATTCGCACCACCTGTCAGGTTCCAGAACAAACCAAAGTTTCCTTTCATGATTCCGCCAAGCGCAAACAGAAGCAGAATGATAAAGGTTCCTTTCAGGGAAGGAAGAATGATGTAACGAATTCTCTGCCAGCTGGTAGCGCCATCTACCTCTGCTGCTTCTACCATACTGGAATCAATACCGCAGATTGCCGCGAAATAAACAACAGAACCATAACCTGTTTGCTGCCACATGTTACAGAAAATAATGATGAAGGGCCATAAACCAGCTTTGCTGTAAATCTGTATTGGGTCAGCACCCGTTTCACGAAGAAGTGCATTTAATGCACCCGTGTCATAATTCAGAATATTAAATGCGATCGCCCCAATCAGTACAGCAGAAATAAAATACGGAAGGAACATGATTGTCTGTGATACCTTTTTAAAAAATTTACTTCTGATTTCATTCAGCATAAGAGCAATTACGATCTGAAAAACATTTCCAAGAAGAATAAAAACCAGATTGTATAAAATTGTATTTTTCGTTAAAGTCCACAATTCACCGGAAGAAATCAAAAATTCAAAGTTTGATAATCCTACAAAAGGGCTTCCAAAAATACCATCCCGAAAATTGTAACTCGTGAATGCAATCCATACGCCCGGCAATGGGCAATAGTTAAACACGATAAAAAAGATGACTGCTGGCAAACACATCAGAAGAAGTGTTTTGTTGTTGCGAAAAGTCTTCCATGCTCGATTCTTTTTACTGGGGACAGCCGGAAGAGCTGCTGTCGTTTGGTTCCTTTTTCCTTTCACGTTGCGTTCCTCCTATTTTGCAGTTTGTGAAAATTTGTCTGCACATAATTTGCAGCCTTTATATGAAACCGTTTTCACGTTTTTCCAAAAACAAAAGTGATCATGATGAATGTATCTTTGTTTTTACTGCTTTTCCTGTATATTATAACGATAATTCCATCTAAAAAGCACTTAACTTATACATCTTTCCAAATCACATATCTTTTTAATTGGCACTTTCGTGAAACCCTTTTCATATTTCGTACTATACTCCTTCCGCTTTGATTTGTCAACTTGTTTTTTGTATAATTTGCTTTCTTTTTTTTAAAGCCATCTGAATTAGTTGACAATTTGACAAATCACCCCTTTATTCCTCTATGTATATCCACTTTTTTTCTTTCTGAAAACGCGCTATTTACCGCCATTTTGATCTGTCGGTATCTCTCTTACAAAAGCCAAAATCTGTTCCAGGATCAATATCACCATGTCTGCAAACATTCCAAAATTAGTGCAAAAAAATTCTTCTCTCTGATGGTCTTTTAAAATCAAAGAGAAGAATTATCTGGCTATATGAAATTACATGCTTCTGAATCGATAATGTGATATTATTGCAATATCGTGGATTCGCGTACGATTAAACGCGACACACATTGCTGAATTTTCGGAATCTCTTCTCCTGAAAGAAGTTTTACCGCAGACGCAGCCAGCATTTTTCCAAAAGAAGCATAATCATAGCAAACGCTGGTAAGCTTCGGGTTAACAATATCTGACAGAAAGGTTCCGTCAAAGCTGACAAGCGATATATCCTGCGGAACAGACAAATGATGTTCCTCAATACACCGAAGAATTCCGATTGCGCTGAAATCATTGATTGCAATTACGGCAGTCGGCATCGTACGATTTTCCTGAAAGAGCTTTTCCATACACTGGTACCCCCCTTCGATGTTGTAATCCGAATCCGTTACATAGCGTTCTCTGTATGTGATTCCATTTTTACGAAGCAGCATACGATACCGCATTCGTTTATCATATGTTGACCGGATGTGATTTTTCCCGCCGATCAGTGCAATATGCCGATGGCCAAGCGAAAAAAGATGCTCCATGGCAAGGTCTACACTCGCCATTTCATCAATGCATACCTGATAACAAAGAGATCCTTCTATTTTTCCAGTTGTAATAATCGGTGTAGTGTCTGTGATTCGATCAAGCAAATCCACATATTCCAAATCTGTAACGAGCTGGTCTGATTTTCCTCCCATTAAAATAATTGCATCCACACGCAGGTCAAACATCTTCTGCAAATACTGTTCTTCCATTTCATAACTGCTCTGAGATGAAAATATCATGGGAACATATCCACTTGCACCAATTTCCTTTACGCATTCGTCCACAAGCTGTGCATAAAAGGGATTCATCATATCCGCTGCAAGAATGCCAATGATTTTTGTTCTTGCATTTGTCAGCCCCTGTGCTAGCGCATTGGGGCGATAATCATATTTTTGTATGATTTCCTCCACTTTTTTTCTTTTTTCCTCGCTTACCCGGGCATTTTTCGTCATGACCCGAGACACCGTCGCCGGCGAAACGCCTGCTTCTTTTGCAATAGTATAAATGTTTTTTTCTTTTTTCATAAATCGCCCTCTTAAAACTCTTACTCTATTCCAATTTTTTGAAACCCTTTTCATTTCAAATTCAAGGATAGACTTTTTGCACGTAAAAGTCAATCCTAAAGTCGCTATTTTACAAAAAATCCCTCTCTTTTCCATGGATTTTTCAGATGAACTCTTTATAATAAAAACCATAGGAACGTATAAAAATTGAAATATCATGATAAAAACAGGAGGTTATAAATCTATGAATACCCAAACAATTTATCTCCATCATTCCTGGAAATTTCACTATGGCGAAGAGCCGGATGCCTGGAAAAAAGACTATGATGATACTGGCTGGACAGCTGTCGAGCTTCCACATGACTGGTCTGTTGCAATGCCATTTTCCAGATCCTATTCCAGCGGCACCGGATATGCAGCCGGCGGCATCGGATGGTATCGTGGAACCTTTTCCCTGCCTGAGAAGTATCGTGGAAAACGCATCGTGCTGCTGTTTGACGGTGTCTACAAAGAAAGCCAGGTCTGGTTCAACAGTTATTATCACGGCTTTCATCCCAATGGATACACACCTTTTTTCTATGACATAACATCCCAGGCTGTTTTTGGTACAGATGGTATCAATGAAATCAGCGTCCGTGTAGACCGGACAGAGATTTCAGATTCCCGATGGTTTACCGGTTCCGGAATCACAAGAAAGGTAACGCTCCTTGTTACAGATCTTCTTCACGTTACACCATATGGCACCTGCTTTTCCATAAACAGGGCAGATAAAATCTCAGCGGATCTTTCTATCACAACAGAGATCTGTAATATGGAAGATCAGGAAACCTCTTTTTCACTGGTCCAGTATCTGCGTGATCAAAATGGAAACACGGTGTTTTTCGCCGAGCAGAGAGCCACTCTTCTTCCTGGAGAAACCGCAAAACTAAAGACTGAAGGAACGGTAGCACAGCCAACACTGTGGTCTCCGAAACATCCATCTTTATATACACTCGAAACATGGCTCCACAAAGCCAAGGATGACTCCGCCTTTCTTGCAGACAAGTTCCGTGTAGGTATCCGCACCTTCCGTTTTGATGCCGATTATGGATTCTTTCTGAATGAAATCCCCATGAAAATTAAGGGGGTCTGCGTTCACCACGATGCCGGTGCACTCGGTGCCGCCGTTACAAAAGAAATCTGGATACGCCGCCTTGAAAAGCTCAAAGAAATGGGCTGCAATGCCATCCGTATGAGCCATAATCCGCATATGCCGGAACTGTACGATCTATGTGATGAAATGGGCTTTCTTGTTATGGATGAAGCATTTGATGAGTGGGAAGGGCCAAAAAACAAATGGTCTACCGGTCATAATGTTTATCCTCCAAAGCATCAGGGATATTACAAGTACTTTCCTCAGTACCAGAAAGAAGATCTGTCTGCTATGGTATTGCGCGACCGAAATCATCCAAGTGTAATTCTCTGGAGCATTGGAAATGAAATTGATTATCCAAATGATCCTTACTGCCATCCTCTGTTTCAGACCATGACCGGAAACAATGATGCAAACAAGCCTGCCGCAGAGCGCGTATACAATCCGGATCGGCCGAATGCAGAGCGATTAAAAGCACTGGCTTCCATGCTTGCTTACGAAGTACGCGCAGTGGATCCTACGCGCCCGGTTACACTGGCTGCTGCTTTTCCGGAGCTCTCTGCAAAGATCGGTTTTCTGGATGCCCTCGATGTTGCCGGATACAATTATAAAGAACATTTATACGAGGAAAGCCACTGTGATTTTCCTTCGCTCCCATTTTTAGGCAGCGAAAACGGACATGATCTTGCTGCCTGGCATGCGGTAACCGAAAACGAATATATCAGCGGACAGTTTCTCTGGACAGGCATTGATTATATGGGAGAGGCACACGGATGGCCGCTTCGAGCTTCTGAAGCCGGGCTTCTTACGATGGCTGGCTTTGAAAAATCCGGGTTTTACCGGCGGATGAGCTTCTGGTCATCCAAACCGATGTGCCATCTTTCCACACAGCGGGCAGACTCCATGAGAGAAAGCTGGCAGCCATTATTCGAAAGCTGGAATTACTGTGATGGAGAAGATATCGAAGTCCGCTGCTACACAAACCTTTCCGAAGCGGAATTATTCTTAAACGGAATCAGTCTCGGCAAAAAGGAGGCTTCCTATACTGAAGATTCGATTCGCTGGATCGTTCCCTTTCAGCCGGGCACGCTGATGGTTCTTGCTTCTGGAAAGCTTGCGGCACAAAAGGGCGGGGCTTCCTGTACTTTTGAAGCAAAGGATGAGCTGAAAACGACTTCTATGCCTTGTGCCCTGCAGATCCGACCCTGGAAGCCGTCCAAAGAAAATTCCGCTGTTTTACCGGAAAATCCGCTTCTGCAGTTCGAAGTTTATGCCGCCGACAGAGATGGTGCTTTCTGCTTCGGAGATTCCTCCATGGTTCAGGTAACGACAGACGGAGGCGTCCTTCTTGGAATTGAAAACGGAAATGCTGCAGACTGCACCGAGTATGCTTCTTCCTGCCGCCGGTTGTACCATGGACGACTGATTTTCTATGTCCGCCGCTCTTTTGCAGATCACCCGGTTACCGTGCAGGTTTCTTCAGAACTGCTAAAATCCAATTCTGTTACTATTTTCTGAAAGGAGTAACGACAGACTTTATGTGGAAATCCTTTTACAATCCAGATCTGGGCAAAGTAGAAACGCCACAGGGAACGATGACTCTCCCAAAGATTTTTCTTCCCCTGTTTCTGGAAATGTTTTTGATGAATCTGATGAGCACCGTCAATACTTTTACTTTGTCCTTTTATTCCGATGAAGCAGTTGCTGCCGTTGGTTCCGCCGGACAGTTTATGGGCATGATTCTGAATTTCTATTCCGTAATCAGTACCGGTGCGTCCATCGTAATCAGCCAGAATCTTGGTGCCAAAAAGGAAAAAAATGCATCCGATGCGGCTTTCTGTGCGCTGTTTGCAGGTGCCGGGTTAAGCGTTCTCCTTGGTGCTACACTTTCGTTCTTTTCCATGCCCCTGATGCGGCAGATGAATTTATCCGGCCAGGTATTAACATATGCCTCTTCTTACCTGAGAATCTGCATTCGTGTTTCCTTTTTTGCCGCGTTCGTGTCCATCTGCAGTGCCATATTTAAAAGCTATGGAAAGCCCAAAATATCGGTATTTGTTACCCTTGGAATGAATGCGCTGAATGCCCTTTTAAATTATCTGATCGTCTTTCAGCCGGTCGAACTGCCGCTTCACGGCGTAGAAGGGATTGCCTGTGCCTATGCCTTCAGTGAGGGCTGTGCCGCTTTTACCATGCTTCTGCTGCTCCTGGTTCTTCCGCTTGGCCTTGACTTCCGTCATAAGTCCATACGCAGCAGTTTCCGGATTTTACCAAAAGTGCTTCAAATCGGAATTCCAGGCGGTATCAGTACGCTTTCCTATTCTGTATCCCAGGTAGTGACAACCTCCATTATTGCACTTGTCGGTGTGCAGGCTGTTTCCGCCAAAATTTATGTTTCCACACTTGTTTTTTACGTGTATGTCCTAGGCCTCTCCCTTGGTCTTTCGACCTCGTTGCTGATCAGCTGGCTTACCGGCGCCGGAAAATACGAACAGGCTTATCAGCTGAATTTGCAGAATTTAAAAATCACAATTTTGCTGAATGCCTGCCTATCCACGCTCCTTGCCTGCTTTGGTTCCGTGCTGCTGCGGATCTTTACAGACGATCCTGCGATCCTTTCGATCGGACATACCATTTTGTTTTTTGATATTTTCGTGGAAATTTTTCGAGGCTTTAATCACATTGAGGAAAATTCCTTGCGCGGAGCAGGCGATGTGGTTTTCCCTATGGGTGTTTCCATTCTCTCCTGCTGGCTGATGAGTGTATTCTTCTCCTATCTGCTTGGTGTAAAAATGGGATTCGGATTATTCGGATGCTGGATCGCTTTTGGCATGGATGAGGCGTTCCGTGGTGTAAATTATCTGATCCGGTGGCGATCACGCAAATGGATGAAAAAAACCGTTGTTATTTCTGAAGAAAATACAATCTGGCCTTAAAAAGCTCCAGCTTCTCGTTGATTTTTCATTCGAGAAGCTGGAGCTTTCCGCTGTTGTTCATCTGCCCTAAAGCATTTTTTTGTATTATTATTTGATACGTTTCAGTTCATACTGTCTCGTACCAAGACCAATTTTCTCTGCCTGGTCAAGGGTTGCCTGCCATTCAATGTTCGGGTTGGAATCCTTGAAATGATCGTGGTGGCAGTGCCATCCCGGCTCTGCAAGATGTTCGCCAAGCTGGCTGTTTTCGATCGGAGTTGCCTTCAGGCAGGCATCGGCACACGCCTGGTCAAGAGCAACCGGGTCGAAGCTTGCAAACATTCCGATATCCGGCAGGATCGGAGCATCGTTCTCCCCATGGCAGTCACAGTTCGGGCTGATATCCTGTACCAGAGAGATATGGAAACACGGACGTCCATGACAGACAGCCTGTGCATACTCAGCCATTTTCCGGTCGAGAAGCTCGTTTGCACTGCTGTTTGGATTATAAACCGCATCAAAACTGCAGGCACCGATGCAGCGGCCGCATCCTTTGCATTTGTCATAGTCAATGACTGCTTTTTTATCCACATAGGAAATTGCATCGCTTCCGCATTCTTTTGCACAGCGGTGGCAGCCACGACAGACATCCGTATTGATCGCCGGTTTTCCACTGGCATGCTGCTGCATCTTTCCGGCGCGGCTTCCGCATCCCATACCGATATTTTTCAGTGCACCGCCAAAGCCCGTTGCTTCATGGCCTTTGAAATGGCTCAGACTGATAAAAATATCTGCGTCCATGATCGCATGGCCAATCAATGCTGTTTTGCAGTATTCTCCGTTGACAACCGGAACCTCAATTTCATCGGTTCCTCGCAGTCCATCTCCGATGATAATCTGGCATCCTGTGGTAATGGTATTGAATCCGTTCAGATTTGCGCAGTCAAGGTGCTCCAGGGCATTTTTTCTGCTGCCCGGATATAACGTATTGCAGTCTGTCAGGAACGGAAGACCTCCCTGCTCTTTACAGAGATCTGCAACCACTTTCGCATAATTCGGACGAAGAAACGCCATGTTTCCCAGTTCGCCAAAATGCATTTTGATTGCAACAAATTTACCTTCCATATCAATGTCTTTGACGCCAGCAGCGATACAGAGTTTTTTCAGCTTGTCAAGCTGACTCGTTCCCACAGGACATCGAAAGTCGGTAAAATAAACCGTTGACTTTTCCATTCTGTTATTCCTCCTAATTTGTCCTTTTTTATCAGAATAGCACTTTAAGCTTACTTGAAGTCAAGTGTGATTGTAATATGCACTGATCCAGTCATGCACTTGTCTTTTTTCAGGATTTTTCGTATACTGAAGGTAGTTTTAAAAAAATCAGAGTACAGAGTAAACGAAAACCGTCTGTTTTCTTTTACTCTCTGGGAGGTCGCATTTATGATAAAGGCAGTATTATTTGATATGGATGGTATCCTGTTTGACACCGAGATTGTAATGAAAGAGGGCTGGCAAAAAGCTGCCCGGGAGCTGAATTTTACGCTCACGGAGGAACATCTTTCACAGATGCGCGGCAGCGCGCTTCCGCGGAGCAGAAAGCTGTTTGAGGAATGGTTTCACGGACAGGTGACATACGATGAAGGACGCGCAATCCGCACGGCGTATCTAAATGATTATATTCAGCGAAATGGTGTACCGGAAAAGCCGGGACTTCACGAGTTTCTTTCCTGGCTCAAAGAGCATTCGATTAAAGTTGCGGTTGCCACTTCCACAACACGGCGCGTTGCGGAAGGATACTGGAAACAGTCCGGCATTGACCAGTATATCGATGCTTCGGTCTGTGGAGATGAGGTAATCAACAGCAAGCCGGATCCGGAAATTTTCTTAAAAGCAGCGTCTCTTTTGAAAGTTCCGATTGCTGCATGCATGGTAGCCGAAGACAGCATCAATGGTCTGAAGGCCGCGCGTGCAGCTGGTGCCATCTCCTGCATGATCCCGGATCTGACACCGTATACAAAAAAGCTTTTTCCATTTTGTGATTATGTGAGTCCTTCTCTTTTGGCCTGTAAAGAAATTCTGCTGCAGACTCCAGAAGCGGACAAACTGAAAAGCTGGAAGTAAAAAATCATACATAAATTCAATTATTTTACTGTAAGAAAGTCCTCCACACAGAATCTTTCTGCTGCGGAGGACTTTCTTTAACACGTTTTCATCATCTGCTCGTTTATTCTACATCTACCGGCGAATCATACGATTCCATAACATTGTAGATCTGTTCTGCTGCTGTTGTACGCAGTTTCTGCTGTGTGCTCTGGTTTGCGCATTTTTCGTATTCACGCATGAAGGCAGTTGCTGCGGTGTCAACATCTTCGGCATTTTTCAGTCTGTCCAGCAGATTCGGATTGTAGTCGGAAAGGTAGGCCATCAGACTGTCGAGCTGGCCGGACAGGCTTCCAAGGCTCTTTCCAAGATCAATGGTATATCGGCACAGATACTCTTTGATCGTTGGATCTGTAAAACCACAGAGACCATATCCATATCTTCCGCCACTGTAAAGGCCAAAACGGGAACTTCGGATCACTTCGTCACGGGAAATGATTCCGGCATCAACAAGGTTCGTGTACTGCTCTCCGCTCAGGCTTGTGCGGCTGGTAGAGCCATACTCAAGCAGTGTCGGATTGAGGTCTGTGGATGCCTCGTTTGCAATATTTCCCATAATACCGGCGGCTCCTTCTTTTGTAAATCCGTGCATCAGGAAGTAATTCCAGATCTTTTCTGCGTTCGTTCCGCCGATTTCATCGTCGGCTGCAAAACGACGGATCGTCAGAATCGTGTCGCAGTCTACCGGGCGGTTGCAGGTGATGCCTGCGTTTTCGTTCAGTGCCTCCACGATTTTTCCCTCGCCGTCGTACAGTGCGACATGGCCGTTATAGCAGATGACATCGCCTGTACGCGCTTCATCGAGGCTTGTAACCTCGGTTCCAAGACTGCGCCAGCCATCGGATGTTGTATATTCACCATCGTATGCGCCGCAGCGGGTCAGAATCTGCCATACAAAGTGGGAGCAGTCAATGCCGTCCGTTAGAGAGTTTCCGCCCCAGACATACGGTCTGCCGACAAACTGTTTTGCAAATGTAATGATACCGTTTCCGGTTGAAGTTTTTACTTCATATACAGTCTCTTTTTTATAGTTGAATGCTTCATTTTCAGATGGATCGATGATCTGATCCGCAAGTTTCATCTGGTCTTCTCCAGTGCTGGTCACATATTCCAGGGCTTCCTTTCCCTGCTGCAGATAATCCGTACGGACAAAACCGCGGACATCACCGGACTCGATGTAAACCCACTCCTGATCTGCATCAGCAATCACAAAGCAGAGTGCTTTTGCCGGAAGGGTTCCGACGATCCGTGCACTGGTGGAACCGCTCTCACGGACATTTAACTTCGTGTCGACCTTGGCGTAGGCGTATGTTTTATCGATCTGCGCAAAGCCTGCACGGAGATCTTTTTTCATGGCGCTGATATATTTTCCATAATCAATCGTCTGAATCCAGTCATCCGCCTGTGTTTCATCGCTCTTTGGCGTTTCGGTCGGCGTTGGTGTTGGTGTTGGTGTCTCAGTTGGAACCGGAGTTTCTGTCGGCGCCGGTGTCTCGGACGGGGTTGGCGTCGGTGTTTCGCTTGGCTCCGGGGTCACAGACGGTTCCGGCGTTTCGCTCGGAGTTGGTGTCGGTGTTTCGCTTGGCGTTGGCTCCGGCATCTCGCCTGGATTCGGGTCTTCCGGTGTCTCCGTTGGAGTCGGATCCTCTGTCGGTTCTGGCGTTTCCGGTACTTCTGGCTCCTCTGTGGAAGCGGCATTTTCATCCTGAGATGGTACGGACGGTTCTTCTGCTGGTGTCTCGGTTTCCTGTGTTTCTACAGCCGGAACAACGGCTTCTTCTGTGTTTCCGTTTTCCGCTTCACTTTGCGTGGCCGGTGCATCCGCCTGATCTTTCTGCGTTTCCTGCACCGTTTTCGCTGTCTCCTCTGCATGCGCCGGTGCAGCCGAACCGAGAAGCATTCCGGCTGCCACGCCGAACACTGTTACCGTTGTGCCAAATTTTTTCTTTGAAATCATATATGTTTTGCTCTCCTCTCTGCTGTTTGTCGATTTCTGCCTGCCATTTTCTGCTTTTGAGGCCGTTCGAATGAAATCACGAAAATGTATCGTTCCTGTAAAGTCTGGCCTCTTTTTTTGAAGATAAACCAAAAATGATATCATTTATTTTCATTGTGCAAAAATTTCACGTATTTTCTATATTGTATCACAGACAACAGCAGATGCAAAGAAACAAATCACATATTGAGGAATTTTTCTGTTTAACGCGTGAAATTGAGAGAGATTCTCTGTAAATTCTCAGGAACCGGACGGAATGCGGATCAGAAGCCGTTTTCCATTCTGCTCTGATACCGTCAGAACCGGAATATGTTTCTTGCGGAGCTGGTGCATGACCGGATAGGCCGCAAAGATATCACCGCTGACACAGACAGCCTCCGGCTTTTCTTTTAACAGGTCCGACAGGTATTCCCGCAGGCGTATCTTCCATTCTGCTTTTTCAAGTGATGACACGGCATAACTGCCACAGATGCTCAGTTCCGGGGCCTCCTGCAGCGGTTTATGAAGAATAACTGCATGCTCCATGCCCGGCATCTGCCGCAAAAGCGCGTCATCCGCATCAATCGCATCGGTACCGATGTGGATCAGAACCGGTGCTTTTGGCATTCCCGTAAGGCTGATGCGACAGGCAGCGACGGCATCGTCAAGCGTTTCTGCGGTGAGAAGAAATCCTCCTTTGTGGCAGAAAGACACATCGGAAAGCCCCGTCGCTTCCTGCAGTGCTTCTTTTTCCAGACCAAGCCATGTTTCCGGAAAATCATACTTGTAATTGAATGAATTTTCTTTTCGAACCGGCTGCACGCAGTAACCGCCGCGGTTCGATGGGAATATCAGAAATGCAATTTCAGTCGCGGAAAGCTGTTTCTGACATGGAAAAAATTCCGACAGAATCAGAATCTTTTCATCCATTGTTCCTGCCTTTTTCTCCGCTGCGATCCGCTTCCTGTGTTCGGCAAGAAGAGCTGCAAACTGCTGCTCCGCCCGCTCATCCGCACGAAAACGCTCCCATTTATGTTTCAAAATCCGTCCGGCCACTGCCACCGCTTCCAGGAAAGCAGCATCGCTTCCGCTGTTATCATCCCATACCGGATTGAACATGCCGATCATACTGGCGAGTTCATTCTTTTCTCCTGTATTATCATTGAGATCGAGCGGCTGTACAAACTTCTCGTCAAACCGCGCGGCCATCTCCGGACTTAAAATTTCTGTGCCAAGTGCCTCCCATAAAAGGCCAAACGCCGCGTACGGAACCTGGTTTTCCCGGATCCGGCTGTCTTTCTGGTGATGGTCGTATTCTCCTCTTCCAATATCAAAAACAATCCCGTCAAAATCCTCCGGCACACGATTTCCGCGCTGGATAGTAAGCTGCGGATTAAAATGCAGAAGCAGTGCCGCAGAGAACACATCATCCGCATGAAATTTTCCGCCGTGCGTAAAAGCAGCGGCATGTTCTTTTTGTATCTGTTCTAATAATGTCATAAAATTCCAACTTCCTTTTTCTTAAGATCTGCTCTATTTTACTCTATCTGGCGGCTGTTTCGCAACGGTTCTATGTAAAGAAAAGCTTGAAAACTTCCTGGCGCGTATTTATTAAAAATCATTTCCGTAGTCTGCACACTTATCTACGAAAATTCTTTTGTGGGTATTTGGAAAATCAAAATGAGCGGCTCCTCTTCCAAGGTTCCGCTCATTTTGATTTTCCTTCCTTTCATACCTGAATCCGGTCTGCAGCTGCATCACACATTGCAATCCGTTTTCCATCCATGCCAAGGATCAATCCACCGTTTATTCTCTGGATGACCTGTACGGTGCTGCCTTCTTTGATTTTACGGCTTCGGAGGAAATCCAGAACATCAGGGATTCCAAACATCCATTTGATGGTACAGATATCACCGGTTTTTTTCTTTGAAAGTGCCTGCATGGTATCCCTCCTTTTTGCTTTTTCTATATTGTATTCCCTGAGGAAATATTTAGTCAATAAGAACAATTGGGATACGCTTCTAACTAAAGTTTGTGTGCAAAGCGCTAGAGTGTGTTTGAAAAAGGCTTTTCGTAGTCTGCATGTTCCAATTTGTGGGAGATTTTGTCTGAATGAAGGAGGCGTAGCGGGCTACGGCGACTGAATGAGGGCAAAATATACCGCAAAGTGGGGCGTGCAGGCTGCGGAAATGGTTTTTCAAACACACTCTAGTTTTTCAATCAGAGAAAGAGTTTGATGCACGCGATCGCAATCGAAGCCACAGCCACGATCCGTTTCAGCAGCATCTGGTTGATTTTCGTCGCATTTCGTAATTATTATAAATAATCACGCAGAAGACGATTCATCATTATGTCAATTATTAAAGCGTGCTGGGAAAACATTTCTCATTACGTTCTCCACTATCTCTTTAGATTCAGAAAGAATTGACATATTTTATCTGGCATAGCACATGTGACTGCATCCATTTGGAAAAAGCTCTGCTTTCATCGCTCGGATATATTCTTCTTCCGTAGAAGAATCCTCCAGAATCTCCAGTGTGCGGCGCAGATTTCGGATATCACGCTCCATAAAATCAGTATAATTTCCCCGGCCTACCAGCTTCAGATGAGTGATTCCGGCATCGGAAAGCCGTTTTAATGTACACAGGCCGCAGCCGGTTGCGCCACAGAGGTAACCATCTTCCGATACAGGATTCGTCAGTTCTGATGCAGAATCCCATTCGGATATAGAAATATTTTCTCCCGGACGATTTTTTTCTTGTTTTTCTAATTTAGATTCTGAAAACGACATCGGTTTCTTCCAGTAAGGAACCCGGCAAAGATATCCCATTTCATCGCAGTGCAGGGAATTGCAGAAAGCACCACTGAACTGGCACAGTTCATTCAAAGCAAATGCCTCGAACTCCGTTGGATAAGTCCATTCTTTTCGAGCGGCTTCTTTCTGCGCAGTTATATGCCGAATCACTGCACACATTTCCGAGATCGTATTTTTGCGCTGGAAAATGATCCTCTTCGGGTATTCTTTCGCAAAAACCTCTGTCATCGCAGAATTCACCGTTCCCAAATCCCCACTCAGATGTACCTCACAGTCAATCTTTTCTTTTCGCAGGTACACAAGCAGCGCGGGATCCGCAAGAATATAACTTTCAAACCCTATGCTGCGGCACTGTTGGATGATCCGTGCAATTTCTTCATACTGCTCCGGCCGATAATACAATGAATTGAACGTCAGGTGCACTGGCTTCTGGTATTTCTGCACCATATTGGCCAGAATTTCCAGTTCGCTGAACGATCCGATTTGTACATTATAGTTTAAGACCTCTCTCCGATTCAGCGGCAGAACCGTTCCGTATTTTTCTGACCAGGAAAACGGAACGTAACCGCAGAACAGCTCGTCTGCACCGGCGCGGACGTAACGGGGATAGTCATCAATGGAGCCGAGGCCTGATGTGATTTTCATAAGTTAAATCCTTTCGCTTGCGACTCATTCAAATTCAATCTCTTCCTCCGCCTTAGCATACAAATCCAGCTGATTTTCAATATCAAGTCTCTGAACCAGCCAACCTCTTGCAAGACACATCTTCACAAAATCGTCTATACGATTTACTCCATTCATCTCTTTTAACGTTACAACCACACCAAACGGAAGAGAATCTTTTCTTTTCTGCAAGCATTCTTTCGTATTAATCTTAAGTCCCCATAACCCAGAATCATAAGCCTTTCGGGGACCCCTTTTTTCTTTTATTTTTTCACTGATATGTTTCACATTATCCCATTTGCGATACATTTTTCTTGCATCTTCTTCGTACAAAGTAATCTGTTTCTCTTCAGACTGTCGATTGTCATCAATTGCTTTAATCATGGTTGACCCTCTTTTGGCAACAACTCTGCCAAACTGAATATCCATTTCTGTACTCGTATAGTCAACACCCTGTTTGCGATCGCACTGTGGAAAATATGCCAGGGTAGCTCTTGCATAAAACGGGTGCGCATGATCTACAACAGGCACTGGCAGATTATAAGTATAAGTTTCATATTCCTCCGATGCCCCTGTCATAATGAAACGTATTTCATCATTCGGTGTTTTTAAAACCTCATTAATATGCTTTGGCACAACACCATATCCGATTCTATGTGAAATATCATCTCTTCGATTCCATCCGGAAGCTGCATCAATCAGCAATGCTTTCGCCACTTCCCGGCTTAATCCCATAATATGAATCAAATATGCCAGTTTACGTGAAATCCATGGCGCTGCAAATGAAGTTCCCGCTACGTATGCTGCTCCCATATCGTCTTTGCATACCACCATTTTATCTGTATAGACCGTTCCATCACCACCATAATAACTGACATCCGGTTTATGAAAAAACGACAGAACAGGTCCAATCCTGGTATAAGAAGCAGAAATTCTGTTTCAATTTTCGAATCGTAAGATCAGAAAAGCCCGCCATTTTTTCACTCTGATCTCTTTTATCATTCATAAAAATATTCAAATCAGCATCTGTGATATTTTCTTCACCATAATGTACTTTATTTCTATACACTTCATACATTAGTTCAAAAAGAAGGCGATCTGTTACCATGCAGGCAATAAATGTAATAATTTTTGTAGTCTGAATATCTGACTGTATTAGTTTTTGAATCAGTTCCTCTGGTAATGCCTGAAGACGCTTCTTAATACAGCTAAATTCACTCTGTGCACGCTCTCTTGATTTTTGTTGATATATGTTGTCTTCTAATACCATTCTTCGTATTTCGTCAAAACTATGTTCCTGCAGCAATTTTGCTGTTTCCTTTGTTTCAACATGCCAAAGAAGAAATTTGACGCTGGCCGCATTGTATTCCATCATTTTTTTGCCCCTTTCCGATCATAGCTGATAAGATCGCCAAAATCGCAATTTAGCTCATCACAGATTTTTTCCAAAACAGTCAGTGATACAATTTCTCCCTTGCTCATTTTAGCTAACGTGCTACTACTAATACCTACACGTTCTACCAAATCCATTTTTTTCATATTGTTGTCAATCAGTAATTTCCATAATCCGTTATATGAAACTGCCATGTATGTACCTCTCTTCGATATAAACACGAATCTTCACTTAATCCTTTTTATTATATAACGGATTCTATTATATGGCAATGTATTGTTTTGACAACTCGAAAATAAATTTTATTTTATATTTGATAATTTTTAGGAAATCCTAGGTATTTTTCAGTCAAAATCATAGTCATCTGGATCCAAACCCGTATCTTCTATTGCTTCTCGTCTTTCCGCCTCATCCATCATGGATAATTCCATTGTATCTAAGCCAGCAATCTCCAACTCGTCCATTTCATCCGCAAACAGATCCTGCTCTTCCTCAGAGAACAACTCTTCTGAATTGTTAGATTTTGTATTGCCAAAGAATCCTTGATTACTCATAAAATCATATTCTGCTGTTTTTTCAAACAGTTAATCTTTGATCGAGTAGGAGGGAGTGATTAACTCCCGTCCTCTCACACCACCGTGCGTACCGTTCGGTACACGGCGGTTTCAATAGTTGATGTGCACAGACTGATAAGCTGTGGCAGAACGGTTTCCATATATAAAAGAACGGATGAAGGAATCTTTTCCCGACCTGATAAAGGAGACAGAGATCAATGAACATGAATTCTACTGATTTTGCCTGTCTTGTTACAGGATTCCTGACAGACTACCTGCCGCATCACAGATGCTATTCCAAGAATACCGTTCTCAGTTACAGGGATACCCTGAAACTGTTCCTGCGATTTTTAAAAGAAGAAAAAGGAATTTCACCGAACTCCTTTTATATCAAGGACTTTAAACGTGAGATCGTCATTGAATTTCTGGAATGGTATCGGAATAGTGGAGCTGGTATATCAGCCGCAAACCAAAGACTGGCTGCATTAAAAGCATTCAGCGATTATGCACAGCTGGAAAACATCGAATACATTGCTCCACTGCAGAATGTATCTGGAATCAAAGCTAAAAAGTCTGCACCAAAGGAAGTATCTTTCCTGACAGTAAAACAAATGTCCTGTCTTATCAACAGTCCTGATATTAATTCATCCACCGGATTCAGGCACCGGGTAATCCTGACACTTATGTATGACAGTGGGTGCAGAGTCTAGGAACTATGTGATATCACGATAGCAGATGTAGCGTTAGGATCTGTTACAACTGTAAGATTACATGGAAAAGGCAATAAGTACCGGACAGTCGTGTTATCAGATGCAACAGCAAAGCTTGTTGAAAACTATCTTAGCCGGTATCGTTCATACGCTGTTGGAACAGATCCGCTAATAACTAACCGTTATCAACACAAGATTGACCGTGATGGTATTTCTTATATCGTCAAAAAATATGCTGATGCACTTCGTAAAGAAGATGCAGCATTTCCGGAACATGTGCATTGCCATATGTTTCGGCACTCGAAGGCAATGCATATGCTGGAGGCCGGTATCAACATCATCTATATCAGAGACTTTCTCGGACATGAAGACATTTCTACAACGATGATTTATGTAAGAGCTGATAACCGCCTGAAAAATGATGCAATCAATGCGCTTGCTCCTAAAGTTGCTGATGAGACTAATCTTCCTGACTGGAACAAAGACAAAGATCTTTTACAGTTTTTAAATTCCTTAAAATAATAGAGAGTGTTATGCCGAGTTCAGAAAGTGAAAACACTGATAAATCCTACGAATACCGGATGTATCTCGGCATAACATCTATCTCGTCATAAGGGTCGTTATGCCGAGCTCGGCATAATGAACCTTGTGGCGAACCTTCCTCTGTTTCCATCACCACTCCATTCTCCATTACCCCACTTTTCAGATAACGCTTAATCAACTGTACCACCCGTTCGTCCTTTACTGTCTTGCGTAGTAAGTTAATAAGGATTTCATGGTTAAGTGTATCAAAGTATTTCGATAAATCTAAGGATACTGCATATGTGTATCCTTGTTCCGCATACTCCTTCACTTTAAGTATTGCGTCTTTGGCGCTTCTGCCCGGACGATAGCCAAAGCTACCATCTGCAAACAGCGGTTCATAGATTGGCACTAACTGTTGCGTTATTGCCTGTTGGATGGTACGGTCTATCACCGTTGGTATGCCAAGCTTTCGCACACCACCGTCTGGTTTTGGAATTTCAACCCGCCTTACCGGAGATGGGGTATATTTTCCTCTGAGTATCCGGTTTTTCAGTTCCTGTTGATGTTCCTTTCGATATGGCAGGGTTTCTTCGATACTCATTCCATCAATACCTGCCGCTCCTTTATTCGCCTTCACTCTTTTATACGCTCTGTTTAGATTATCTTTGTACAGTATCGCTTCCAGGAGTTTCGGCTGTGCACTGTCTCTTTCTTTCCATATCCGATTGAATGACCTTGACGCTTTCGCATACCTTTCATGTTCCGCACTATCTCTTTGCGAACAGCCACTGTTTGTGTTTTCTGTCATAATCAGTCATTCCTCCTTTCCCAGTCATACTCAAGACTCCTACTGATTCGGTCCTTCACCTTTCGGCTACTATGACCTCTGCTGACTTCTGTGCGTTCAGCACTGCTTTGTACAGTGGTTACTCCTTTCGGAGCATACCGCACAGACCTCCCCGGGTACCACACGTTTCTTCCTCTCCATCCATCGGCCTCATCTATCACGCATGATTCCGTGTAGTTATTGGGCTTTGACTTGGTGCGCAGCCTTACCCTCATGCATAACCTTATATGAGATTTCTGTTCGTCAGACCAGAGATTTGCCCGTGGTTAGTCTGTTCCCACATCCGGCTTCCTTCAGATTCCACCTCACGATGGACACCTTGGCCTTCGGCTATATCCTTCCCACTACCGGGCGGATTCGGGACTTTAACCCGTTAGAAACGTGCGCCGCCAGGCGCACGCAGCAAAAAAAGCAGCCCATATAGACTGCTTTTTGTTTATAGATTTTTAACCACCACTTTACACCGTTTTCTGCAGAATGCAATTCCATATGCAAGAATATCATTTCGTCCATCTTCACGAAGTTCTGTATCGTATCTGCGGTCCTCGATCTGTTCCAGCGCTCTTTCACACGCCTGATCGAGATCATGCAGAGAACGGACGTATTTCAATTCCACTATGATTCCCGCATCCGGATTTTTCGGTTTGAGCCGAATATCCGCAAAACCATCTCCAGATTCTCTGTTTGATTTCACAACCCAGCCAGAATAATTTTTCAAAATACCAAGTAAAATGCCGTGATAAAAAATTTCTTTTTCTTCATTCCGTGCCTTTGTATCGAAAACACGGATCGTTTCTCCGAGAAACATCGTCAGTTCCTGCTGGATCGTCTCCGCCTCTCCTTCCAGAAATCCCTGATTGATTTTATTTGTAGATGCCCTGTTGTTCGCAACGATCTGATTAAACCATTCGCGGATCTTCAGAACAAAAACTTCGCGGACTTCCTGATTCGGAATGATCAGCTTGTACACGCCATTTTCAGCTTTTCCAAGCCGTGTGAGATATCCGGTTGTAAAAAGCACACTCCATATATTGTCGATGCTGTTGTCAATTTCGTCATAAGTCAAATCCGAACGAATTCTCTTTTCAACTGCATTTCCTGCAATCAACTGTTCGATCTCGTCTTTTGTCGTGATATCAGCCTGTTCAATAAAGCGTTTCACAAGATCATTTCCGCTGCTGTTGATCCAATAGGACTTAGGCTGCACATTTGGATCGCTCACTAAATCGTCCACATAGTTAATCACATCCCAGGGACAATAGATATCTGCGTCGCCGAAATGATAACCGTCATACCACTCTTTCACTTTCTCGAAATGTTCCTGCAGATTGTAATTTGCAAGAAGTTTTTTTACCCCTTCATTCGTAAAGCCGAACTCTTCATCATAGCGAACGTCGTCTGCTGCATAAACTTTGAAATTGTTCAGTCCTGTAAAGATACTTTCTTTGGAAACCCGGAGACATCCTGTCAGTACAGCAAATTGCAGATCATCATTCGTCTTCAGCGCTTGTCCGAACAATCCCCGAATCAGTGAAACCATTTCTTTATAGTATCCATGCTGAAACGCTTTGTCGAGAGGAACATCATACTCATCAATCAGAATCATGGCCTTCTGACCATAATGCCGGCATAACAGCTGTGATAATGTCTGCAGGCTGGAGACAAGCATATCCTCATCCATGGAATATTTACCATTCACTAAATGGATGATCGCCCGATATTTGCTCCTCTCATTTTCCGTCAGTTTTTCACTGTCCGCTAAAAATGCAAATCGCTCTGCTTCCACCCCGATCAACTCCGTTAAACGGTATTTTGCGGCTTCAAAGGATAAGCCGTCAATTCCTTTGAGTGACAGGAAAATAACGGGGTACTTTCCCATATATTCCTCACACAGCTTTTGGTTCCGGGAAATATAGAGACCATCAAACAGCGTTCGATCTGTTCCAATTTCAAAAAAACTCTTAAGCTATTTAAGGTTTTTCCAAATCGGCGTGGTCTGGTAAAAAGATTCAAAAAGAATAAGGCAGCTAATGCATAAATACTAATATAGATAATCGCCATTCGCTGATATTCTTTTAAAGCAGAATAATTATAAATAGCAACCATTGCAAAGAAAAGCACAAAAAGAGTATTCTCATTAAACAAATCTACCATCGTACATGCCATCCTCTGTAATCATCATTATTTATCGTAAATGTCAAAAACTGCGACTCTATCATACTAATGCCCAAAATAATACAACATTAATCACAAGCAAAGATTTCGATAATCAATACCCGTTTATTTTACCACATTTCTGAGATAATAGCTTCAACAATATTTTTAATAGATGGTATATCATATGCCTAATTGTATTGTTCTTTTCTCAAAATCAAGTTTTTTTATTCAAAAAGCCCAATCAACTATAGCAAATTCACTACCACCCGATCCACTCCACACAGCTTCAACATCTCTCTCATTCTCTTCCAAACATCCAAATCCACCCCAAACAACGAATTATATCTCCCCATCATCCGCAGATGCTCCGGATATAAAAACGCCTGTTTTTCGCAAAACCTCGGGCATTCCCGCACCGGCATCTGCGCGCTGCGGCTTCCTTTGGTGCACGCTACGTACAGTGGACAGTACTGCGAGGTATTGGTCTGATAAAAGGGAAGATGCATACTGTTTTTTCCTTCCGGGAACTTCCCGGTACCGGTATTGCCGCAGCTCTCCCATTCATACCGCTCGATCTGGAATTCTGCTTTCAAATATTTACGGTAAAATGCCGCGTGGACGCTGTTTTTCTCAAATAGTGTGCGGTCTCCCAGCTTGTAGGCCATCCTGGGATCTTTTTTTCGCTTATTAAGCAGAATGCCTAGACAGATGGAAAACACAGGAAAATGAGCGGCCAGATGAGCGGTTCCCCAGTCATTTACAACAAGCTCAACGGTTTTATTCTTTCGTTCGCACCATTCAGCGAGGCGCTGCAGCCGCTGCTGTGTTTCCGACAGATTTTCTTCCAGCAAAAATGGAAACGTAAGCGTAATTGAAAATGACTCCCGACAGGCTTTGTCCATCAGTGCAAACAGTTCCTCTTCCGTTGGCGCCAGATGCGGGCAAAAAGCATTTCCTATATAGAGCCGGTCCGGGTGAAAAAGCGGCGGATCTGGAATCTGGTTTTTCCGAAAATAAGCATCAAAAAACACCCCACTTTCCATCGAAAGATACGCCTTATACCATTCCGGCCGGTCCAGTTCGAGCGCCAGCTCAATCGGCTGCCCGGATCCGGCAGCACTATTTTGCAATGCCACAAAGGTTTCCTTCGTAATTCCGGAAAACCATACTTTTTTCTGCTCTTCCAGACTTTCCAGATGAAACGCGTCCTGCTCCGCAGGATATCCTGTCATCTGTTCTGCAAGAGCGGCATCATCGTCCTCCATTTTCCAGCGAATATACTGGCTGTATTGCAGGGCAAGGTGCTGTACCGCATTTCGATAATCTTCTTGTTCCGTGGCGAAGGTATAAACAACATCAAAATCTTCCTCTTTTTCCTGCAGAAAAGTCGCATCACGAAGAAGAATCCGCTGGTAGGATGCCGTTTTCTGATCGTAAAATGCCAGTTCCCACGGTGCGTTTTTCTGCTCCGCTGTGGCCGGTGCCGCGAGGCGGGTCTGAAAGCCATATTCCGAAATTGCCGTAATCCGCACTTCCTTATCTCCCCAGTATCCCGCCAGGATTCCGAACGGCAGCATGGAAATCCATGGCCATTGACTGATTTCTTTTTCCCGTTCTTTTTTCTGTTTCATTGATTCAAATCTCCCGTTTTCTGCTACCATCCAGTATACCTGTTTTCCTGGAAAACTCAAATAAAAAAATCCATCCATACCCAAGAGCAGTCTCATCAAAGGCCTCCCAGTTATGGATGGATTTTTATTTTCTACCATATGTAGTCTGGCTGCATTATTTTCCCGTCAGACCCGGCAAAGCCTGTAGAAACATCTGCGAACCTGCCTATTTTGTAAACGTCTCAATCAACTCTTTGGCATCATCATATCCCTGTCCTTCCAGTTCTTTCTGATACCACTCGTCCACGCCGTCTACCGCCTGTTTGAAGGAATCAATGTCCATATCCTCATAATTGGTAATGGTAACACCATTTTCATTCTGCCAGCGGTTCATGATTTCATCATCACAGGCGCGGTTGATTTCACGCTCGTACTGTGTTGCAAGACGTCCGCACTCATCGATTACTTCCTGCTGCTCCGGTGTCATACTGTCATAAATGTCTCCGTTAATACAGAAGAACAGACAATCATAAATTGCATTCCACATCGAGCAGTACGGCTGTACTTCCTGTACGCTGGCTGCATCGATTGCCGGAAGCGGATTTTCCTGGCCTTCTACGGTTTTCTGTTGCAGGGCGGTATAGGTCTCGGACCAGTTCATGTTGGTGGCATCGGCGCCCCAGCGTTTGTAGCACTCCATCAGCAGGTTGCTTCCTGCGACACGGATTTTCAGGTTCTTCATATCATCGACGGTTTTTACTTCCTGCTTGCTGTTGGTCAGTTGACGGAAACCGTTCTCGGCGATTCCCATGCAGTGCAGGCCGTCCTCATCAAGGATCTCTTTCAATTTTTCGCCTGCCTCGCCGTCCAGTTTTGCATCCGCATCTTCTACGGAATCAAACAGGAACGGAAGGGATACGACGTTAAATCTCGGATCAAATGCAGAGTAAATCAGGTTGCTGTGCATTGAAATCTGTACCGGATCTCCATCGATCAGTGCCTGGATACCTTCGGACTGGTTTCCGTTGGTCAGCTGGTCTGCGGCATATACGTTGACTTTGATCTTGCCGCCGGTTGCTTTTTCGATCAGCTCACCGAACTTCCGGCCGCCTTCTGCCCAGGTACTGGTTTCTGTCGTGGAGCAGGTGAAGTTCCAGGTCTGCTCCGGCCAGTCGAGATCGCTTCTGTCTTCTACATCGTAGGTGCTTGCAGAAGATGTATCTTTCTTTGTAAAGGCTTCAATCAGATCTTTGGCATCGTCATAGCCCTGGCTTTCCAGTTCGTTCTGATACCAGGCATCTACACCGTCTACCGCCTGTTTAAAGGAATCGATGTCCATATCTTCGTATTTTGTGATCTTGACACCGTTCTCGTTCTGCCAGCGGTTCATGATCTCATCGTCACCGGCACGGTTGATCGCACGTTCGTAATCGACGGCTTTCTGTCCGGCCTCATCGACAACTTTCTGCTGCTCCGGGGTCAGGTTGTTATAGATATCTCCGTTAATACAGAAGAACAGGCAGTCATAAATTGCATTCCACATCGAGCAGTACGGCTGTACTTCCTGTACGCTTGCTGCATCGATAGCCGGGAGCGGATTTTCCTGGCCTTCTACGGTTTTCTGCTGCAGGGCGGTGTAGGTCTCGGACCAGTTCATGTTGGTCGCATCGGCGCCCCAGCGTTTGTAACACTCCATCAGCAGGTTACTTCCTGCGACACGGATTTTCAGGTTTTTCATATCATCGACGGTTTTTACTTCCTGCTTGCTGTTGGTCAGCTGGCGGAAACCGTTCTCGGCGATTCCCATGCAGTGCAGGCCGTACTCATCGAGGATTGCTTTTAATTTTTCGCCTGCGTCGCCGTCCAGTTTTGCATCCGCATCTTCTACGGAATCAAACAGGAACGGAAGAGATACGACGTTAAATCTCGGGTCAAACGCAGAGTAAATCAGGTTGCTGTGCATCGAAATCTGTACCGGGTCTCCGTTCATCAGTGCCTGGATTCCCTCGGACTGGTTTCCGTTGGTCAGCTGGTCTGCGGCGTATACCTTGACTTTGATCTTGCCGCCGGTTGCTTTTTCCATGAGCTCGCCGAACTTGCGTCCGCCTTCTGCCCAGGTACTGTTCTCGGTGGTGGAGCAGGTAAAGTTCCAGGTCTGCTCTTCCCATCCAAGGTCACTGTAATCAGCGATATCATTGTAATCCTCATTGCCGGAGGAATTTCCTGCTGTGCTGCCATCCGCACCATCGCCACTGGAAGTATCGGAATTCGTTGCTGCAGCTACCGTTCCGGTATAAGCTCCGTCTTTTGCCAGCGCTTTTGGAAGGAATGTGGAAATCTGCGGAACATACGTAATCAGAAGCAGAACCGCTACCGATGCCGCGATCATTGGCATAACAGCTTTGGAAATCTGCTGAATGGTAACTTCCATTCCTTTTTTCAGTTTTACGGAAATGGCAACAAACAGGTTGACACCAACCGGTGGAGTTACCTGTCCGATGGCCAGGTTGACGGTTGCCACGATACCGAATGCTACCAGGTCATAGCCAAGGGCTTTGCAGACCGGAAGCATAATCGGGATGAAAATATACATGGCAGAGTTTGCATCGATAAAGCATCCTGCAATCAGGAAAATGATATTGACAATCAGAAGGAATACAAACTGGTTATGAGCAACGCTTCCAAGAAGATCCGATGCTGCCTGCGCAATACCAAACTTTGTGCAGACAAAGGAGAACAGAGAAGCACTTGCGACGATCAGCATAATTCCACCGGTTGTTTTGGCAGAATCTACCATCAGATCCCACAGGTCTTTCAGTTTGATCTCTTTATAAATAAAGATTCCGACAAACAGACCGTATACAACGGAAACGGCAGCTGCCTCGGTCGGGGTGAAAACACTTCCATAGATACCGCCAAGGATGATGACCGGCATTAAGAATCCCCAGAAAGCATCTTTAAAAGCATCCCATCTTTCTTTGGCTGTTGCTTTTTTCTGGGTCGGCTGAATGTTGTGTTTCTTTGCCTCCAGAAGAACAACGATGACAAGGGCCACACCCATCAGAATACCAGGAACGATACCTGCTGTGAACATATCGGCAATGGATACGCCTGTGATGGATGCATAAACAACGAATGCAATACTCGGCGGTATGACGATCGCAATCGAACTCGACGTCGCCATCAGGGCCGTGGAAAACGGAGCAGAAAATCCGCCGCGCTCAATCATGGCAGGGATCAGAACCATGCCAAGTGCTGCTACGGTTGCCGGACCGGAACCGGAAATCGCGCCAAAGAAGCAGGCTACGATAACGCATACGATCGCGATACCGCCCTTTTTATGGCCGACGCAGGTGTCGACGAAACGAATCAGTCGTTTGGAAATGCCCGCTTTTGCCATAATGTTTCCGGACAGTACAAAGAACGGAATGGCAAGGAGCAAAAATTTACTGATACCGGAATACATATTGGTTGCTACGATGGTCAGGGATGTACCGGAGTACAGGATCGCGCAGATCGAAGACAGACCAAGGCAGATGCCAATCGGGATACCAAGGATCAGAAAAACAAAGAATGAAAGAAAAAGAATTGCACTGATCATTTTTTCTGTCCCTCCTCTTTTGCTTTTACGAATGTATCAATCAAATATTCGATCATGTGCAGCGTCATGCAGGCTGCGCCGATCGGTACGAAAGACCAGAAAATCCATTCCGGCCAGTTTAAAACGAACGTTCTCTTTCCGTTGGCAAGCTGGGTCAGTACCTTGTCCATGCCGTATTTAAACAGAACTACGGTAAAGGCAACACTAAATACTGTGTTGACAACCAGCAGGATTCTTCTCGCCTTCGCAGAAAGACGGTCCGGCAGTAAAGAAAGATTGACCAGCTCTCCGTCACGGGCAGCGAGCGCTGCAGCGAGAAGTGTAATCAGGACAAATACCGCAACAACGAGTTCCTCGGTAAATGACCAGGATTGATGCAGAATCTTACGGGACAGGACATTTCCGACCGTAAGCACAACAATCAGGATCGTGGACAGCACAAGAATCAATTTCTCGACAAATGCCACGCCGTTCATGATTTTTTTGTACACTTTCATATGTTTCCTCCCTTTTCCTGTCTGCGCGTGTTTGGCAGCAGGATTTGTTTCTTGCCAGGCTGTATTACCGGTGTTTCTGCATAAAAAAAGCCGCCCCACGATAACCAGGGACGGACCATATTTTTTCCGCAAACCACCCTTGTCTCTCCTTTGAAACAAGTACGAATACACGCACAAGCATACGCGGTTTCTGTAACGGGAAACTCCCGTGAAAACCTACTGGAATCCTGTCTTTATCTTAATGAAACAATAAAAACAGTTCTTTGGGTTTCCCTTCTCCGAGATGATGTTCAATCCGGACACGCTGCTGTCTCGCACCTTCTCCGACAGCTCTCTGCAAACGCTTTTTCCGCATTTACTTTTTCTCTTCCCAGAATTTATCTTACACGACGGCTGTAATTTTAGCGCGATTTTTGTCATTTGTCAAGAATTGGTTCTGAAATTTTGTTATAATTTTGAAAAACCGTAAAATTTTCGGTTTGCTGTTCTGCTTCGATTGCAGCACCTTTTTTCCTTGCTATTTTCCCACAGATACGATAAAATAACAGACAGATAAGATCCGATGCGACGGGTCTTTTTTCTCGGCATTCTGCCACGATTTTTACTACCCAGAAAAGAGGAACAGCAACTATGAAAATAGATCTTAGAACGATTCCGGATGCAGAGGTTTCCGGCATTGACCTGATGGACGTTGATATCACACTCCCGGCTCCGGAAGCAGAACCGCAGCGCCAGTATTACTTTATGGCGCTCTTAAAACAGCAGCTCGTCCCAGAACGCGCGAAAAAGAACGGCAAAGAATTCCTGACTGCCTGTATCACAACATTCGGATGCCAGATGAACGCCCGCGATTCTGAAAAGCTCGAGGGAATCCTGGAAACCGTCGGCTACCACATTGTGGAGACCGAGGATGCTGACTTTGTCGTTTACAATACCTGTACCGTCCGTGAAAACGCCAATCTTCGCGTCTACGGCCGTCTCGGACAGCTTGGCAAATACAAAAAGAAAAATCCGGGCATGATCATCTCCCTCTGCGGATGCATGATGCAGGAGCCGCTCGTTGTCGAAAAGCTCAAAAAAAGCTATCATTTCGTTAACCTGATTTTCGGAACCCACAATATCTACCGCTTCGCTGAATACCTTGTCCGCTGTATGACCGAGGACCGCATGGTGATCGATATCTGGAAAGATACCGACAAGATCGTGGAAAATCTTCCGGTTGACCGGAAATATCCGTTCAAATCCGGTGTCAATATCATGTTCGGTTGCAACAACTTCTGCAGCTACTGTATCGTACCGTATGTGCGCGGCCGCGAGCGCAGCCGGAAGCCGGAGGAAATCGTTGCAGAGATCAAACGCCTCGTTGCAGACGGCGTTGTGGAGATCATGCTGCTCGGTCAGAACGTCAACTCTTACGGAAAGAATCTTGAGGAGCCGATGACGTTTGCCCAGCTTCTGCGCGAGGTTAATAAAATCGAAGGGCTGAAACGCATCCGTTTCATGACCTCCCACCCGAAGGATCTCTCTGAGGAGCTGATCGATGCGATGCGCGACTGCGAAAAGGTCTGCCTCCATCTTCATCTCCCGCTCCAGTCCGGAAGCAGCCGCATCTTAAAGCTGATGAACCGCCGCTACACGAAAGAGCAGTATCTTAACCTTGTTGACCGCATCCGCGCGAAAGTACCGGATGTCTCCCTGACAACCGATATCATCGTCGGTTTCCCTGGCGAGACAGAGGAAGATTTTCTCGAAACGATGGATGTGGTACGTAAGGTCCGCTACGACAGCGCCTTTACCTTCCAGTATTCCAGAAGAACAGGAACACCGGCTGCCGCTATGGAGGATCAGATTCCGGTCGATGTTGTGAAGGACCGTTTCGACCGTCTTCTTGCTGAAGTACAGGAAATCTCCCGTGAGGTAACGGCAAGACATACCCACACAGTTCAAGAAGTTCTCGTCGAGAGCATCAATGAACAGGATCCGTCCCTTGTGACCGGCCGTATGAGTAACAATACGCTCGTTCATTTCAAAGGTGATGCTTCCCTGATCGGCACGCTGCAGAATGTATATCTGGATGAGTGCCGCGGTTTCTATTACATGGGAACACCGGTGGAAAACAACTAAATCTTTCAAAAACAAAAATCCCGGATTTTCGGTTCCTGCTTTTACGGCAGGTATCCAGAATCCGGGATTTTTATTTTTACTTCGAAACACCTTTTGACAGCCGCACCTGATACACCAGATACGTAACCATCAGCATCGCTCCCGCGCCAATCCATGCGGAAATCTCAGCGAATGCGACACCGCGGAACGCAAAGTGCGGAACCGCAATCTGAACGATGCCGACACGCATCACAACTTCAACAACACCGGAAATCATCGGCAGTACCGTTTTTCCCATGCCCTGGCAGGCGTTTCGGAATACGAAAAGCCATCCAAGCGGAAACAATGCGATTCCGGTGAGCGGAAGAAAGATACAGGTGTAGGAAATGACGGTCGGATCGTTCAGCATCAGAGATGCCAGGAATTTCGGCGCGAAAATTTCCAGCGCCGCAAACGGCAGATTGACCAGAATCGACAGGATCACACCGGCCCATACGCCGCTCTTGATTCTGTCATACTTCTTTGCTCCATAGTTCTGTCCGGTAAAGGTCAGAAGCGCCAGTCCGACGGTCACACCCGGCTGCTCAAACAGACCGCAGACCTTCATGCATGCCGCATACGCAGCTACATAGGCGGTTCCCATCTGGTTAACAAAGACCTGAAGCACCATTCCTCCGATGGCAGTAACAGAATTCATCACTGCAACCGGAAGACCTTTTCCGGTCAGCGCGGCAAGAATTTTTCCATCCGCTTTCCAGTCCCCCTTCTGTGGAAGCAACTCCGGTGCACGGAGGATGTGCCAGAAGCAGTACAGCGCGGAAATCGCCTGCGCCAGAACCGTGGCAAGTGCTGCTCCAAATACACCCATGTGAAGCGGAAACACAAAGAGAAGATCCAGCACAATATTGGCAATGGCAGAAAGCACCATGGAGACGAGCGGAACCTTGCTGTTTCCGACCGAGCGGAGCAGTGTCATCACAAAGTTATTGAAAATCGTGATGGTGCTTCCGGCCAGGATTGTTCCGAAATACACGAGAGTATCCGTCATCATATCCTCCGGCGTCTGCAGAAAGATAAACAGCCGCCGCATCAGAAGCAGGCTGAACGTTGTGATCACGATTCCGATGGCAAGGCAGATATAGACCGACATGGCAATCTCTTTCCGCAGCTTTTTTGTATCGTTTGCACCAAAAGAATGCGAAATACAGATGCCAAGGCCACCCGTCAGTCCGACGGCAAAGCCGATAATCAGAAAATGAACGGAGCCTGTGTTTCCAACTGCGGCAAGCGCCGTATCTCCGATTCCTTTTCCGACAACCATGGAATCCACGAAGCTGTAAAGCTGTTGGAACAGATTTCCGATCAGAATGGGCAGGAAAAACTGAAAAATCAGTTTCATGCTGTTCCCTCTTGTCATATCATTTGTTGTGTTCTGCATGGTATTTTTTCTATCCTGTCCTTTCTCTTTTAGAATTTCCTGTTTCTTTATTGATTCCCCCTCGTCTTGTCAAGACCGCAAAATGCGGCTATAATAGAGCATAACTTAGACGAAAGGTTTTTACATCACTGGCATGAACAATTTATACGAATACATCGATCCAATTGCTTCCCCCTATGAGGCATTTCTTTCTGACAGCACCCGCGATCTCCTGCCGATTCCGGCGCACTGGCATTATTATGTAGAACTTCTCTACGTCCGCAAAGGCGAAATCGAAGTTTCCCTTGACAATGTCGTATCCACCTGCACGAAGGGCGCTGTCATTCTTTTTCCGCCCAAATGCGTCCACTCCATCGCTCTTGCGAGAGGTTCTTCTCCAGTTCAGTACGATGTGATCAAATTCGATCCCAATCTTCTGCCGTCCTGCAAAACGGATGAAATCGATCTGCGCGCCATGCTGCATGGGATTCACGCCTACCGCTGTTCCTGTATCTTTTCTCCGGAACAGACGGCCCAAATGAATCTTTTTCCGCTTTTTTCCGATATTCTTTCCGAATATCAGAATAAAGAATTCGGTTATTCGATGGTATTAACTGCCGATCTTCGGAAAATCGTCACCAAATTTGCGCGGATCTGGCAGAAAAATGGTGATTTCTTTCTGGCTCCCGGCGTTCATCCTTCTTATGAAATCAGGTTTGACCTGATTTCCGAATACATCGATTCCCACTACTTTGAGGAGCTGACCGTAGAAAAACTGGCCGCGATGTGCAATATGTCGCACTCCACCTTTTCCATGAATTTCTACCGCCGGTACAATATGACCTGCAAGGAATACATTACAGCAACCCGGATCAATGCAGCCGAAAATATGCTTTTGTTTTCCAGCCACGACATCTCGTTTATCGCGCGGGAGGTCGGTTATACGGACTGCAGTTACTTTATCCGCTGCTACAAAAAACTGAAAGGCGTCACGCCGAAGCAGGCACGAAAACTCCAGCTTGGACGGTAACGATCATCTGTTTTCGAATTTTTTCAGAGAAAGAACGCACAGGCATTTGCTGCACGCTCTTTCTTTTTTATGTATTTCTTTAAACTTTTTCCTTATCTCTCTGCAGTCTCATAAACGCTTCTTACGCGGTATGCGCCCGATACGCCGGTTCCCTCTGCGGTGAAGTCTGCGGTCGGCAGAATGCGGAAGGTCTTTGTTCCGGCTTCCATATCCACAAAGTTATCGTCCAGACGAAGCACACCGTTCTCAGTCTCTACGCTGACAGATTTTGCAAAGTTCTCTGCGGTTACGGTTACGGTATCGCCGTCTACTGATACAGAAAGCTTCGGATCTGCAAAATGGTAATGCTTCGGTGCGCAGAACAGAGTTGATCCGGAAGATACTACGTTTCCATCAACAACCAGCTCATAGGTCAGATGAACTTCCAGCGGATCCTGATCGTTGAAATCAAGATGCGGCATCCACTGTCCGCCGTAAGCCGGTGCATTCACCTCGAAGGCTCCCTCTTTGACTACGGAAGAATCCGGACGGCACAGGGACCATTTTACGGTTCCGACGATCGGCTCACCGGTCTCATTGGCAACATGAAGGTCTGCACTGACATCAATCGGATGCGGCAGTGTGTTGACAAACGGTTTCTGATCGATCTCTCCGTGCTCCTCGCAGGAAAGCAGGACCGGTGCAAACATCTTCTTCTCTGCGTACTGCAGGGCTTTCCAGTTTCCATAGTAGTCCACGCTTGCCCAGGATGCTACCGGCCAGATATCGTTCAGCTGCCATACAACAGCACCCATGCAGGTACCGCGGAAGCGGCGGAAATGCTCAACGCCGTAACGGATCGCATCGGCCTGAAGAAGCTGTGAGCAGTACAGAAGCTCGTCGAAGTTCTTCGGATACAGGTATGTCTGTGAAATGTAGTTCAGGATCTTTCCGTTGGCAGCCGTATTTCTCTGGTGCATTTCCATGACACGGGAGAAGATGTTGCGGTCGCCGTCTTCGGTAAACCGTTTTACAGTCTGCAGTGCCGGGAAGGACTGGAATCCGAACTCGGACAGGAAACGGTAATGATGGGAACGATAAGCGGTGAACGGCTCGCTTCCGTGCCATACACCCCAGTAATGGGTATCGCCGACGTTCTCTGCATTGCTGTTTTCGTAATTTCCGCCTGAAGACGGGGATGACGGCCAGTAGAATTTCTCCGGATCCTCTTCTTTGACGATTTTCGGAATGATGTACTCATACAGATGGATGTAATCATACGTCTGTTTCTTAGATTTCTGCCATGCCAGCGTTTCGTACTGGGTTTCCATCTCGTTGTTTCCGCACCATAGAGCAACACTTGCATGAGAACGGAGTCTGCGCATATTCTGACGGATCTCCGCGGAGATATTCTCTTCGAAGTCATCTGTCAGCTCGTAGGATGCGCAGGCAAACATAAAGTCATGCCAGATGAGGAGTCCTCTCTCATCGCAGACATCATAGAAAAAGTCATCGAGGAAGTATCCGCCTCCCCATACACGCAAGGAGTTAAAGTTTGCCTCCTGTGCGGATTTCAGCAGCAGATCGGTACGCTCTCTCGTCTGACGGGTTAAGATATTGTCCTCCGGAATGTAGTCAGCGCCCATCGCGAAGATCTGCAGTCCGTTGATTTCATACGCAAAGTTACGGCCCTTTACGGTCTTTGCAGGTTTATCGGTAATGATGATTTTTTTCTCACCGTTGGTCATGATCATGTTGTCGCCGTCATCGTAATCCGGTGACTGGCCGGTCATATGCTCATCAAAGACTTCATCTTCCATCACGTCAGTATTTACGGTGATGGTACGAAGACCCATCTTCTTCTCCCAGGTATCCAGGATATCGTCTGCAACGAGCTCCACCTTTACCTGATACAGTGCCTGTGCACCATAGCCGTTCGGCCACCACAGCTCCGGATTTTCTACGGTAAGGGAAGCCTGTACATGATTGCTGCGAAGATCACAGGTAAGTCCGGTCAGATTCTTTGCCGGTGCAGAATTGGTCAGCGGATCCATTGTGCCGCTTTCTGCGGTCAGAACGGTTTTTCCATCCGGGGAAGTAACGGTCATTACGATCTTTACTTTACCGTCGGTTACACCCGGCATCCACTCGATTTCAGCATCTGCGGTCAGGCGGACGAAGTCAACCACATTTCCATGAACGTTTTTTCCAGTTACATGATGCTCCTGTCCTACAAATACCTGTGCCAGACGGGCAGTTTTTACTGCGAGAACAGAAGCCTCACGGAACAGTCCTGCATCTGGAAGACGCGGACCCCAGTCCCAGCCGTACATGCAGGCTGCTTTACGAATATGCGGGAATCCCGGCATTGCATCGGATGCTGCTCCAACCGGGCATTTTGCTTCTTCTTCTGCGATGAATTTTGTCGGGGAATGCAGAACCACTTTTACCTGATATACGGTATCGGCTGCATCACCTGCAACAAGATCGGTAATATCATACTCCCAGACACGGTTCATGTTGTCTGCGGAGCCGATTTTCTCTCCGTTCAGATAAACATCTGCGATGGTATCAATTCCGTCGAAGTGTAAAAACAGACGGTCCGCTTTTCTGTCTTCCTCACTGATCACGATCGTTGTCTCGTATGCGAAATCGTTCTCCATCAATTTCAGTGCATCGAGCTCATTGTCACGATAAAATGGCTCCGGGATCAGGCCTTTCTCCAAAAGGGTGCCGTAAACGGTAGACGGTACCTTCGTTTCAATTGGAGTTTCCGGAATATCGTAAACATTTTTTCCGAGGACAGTTAATGTCCAGTTGTCTTTCAGACATATTGTATGCATTACAGTATGTCCCCCTTTCTTCATAGTTTCTGCTTTTTCGCGTAGTTTCGCCACGCTTTTCACTTTATTTTTATCTTACTGCTTTTTTAACCAAAATGGTACAAAAAAGCTCTTGAAAAATAGGAAAAATCTCCAAATGCGAAACGATTTTAGAAAATTCCGGAAACAGTGAGACAAATTCTCAATCATCACTTTGACAGATCTAGAAAATGTGATAGAATAAAAATGTCGGCATCCTGAGAAAAAATGCCGGCAGTATTTTTCGAAAAGAAAGATGAGGAAAAAATTATGATACCAGAAAGATTAGCTGCTCTCCGCGAAAAAATGAGAGCCTACGGCGTGGACGCTTATCTGGTTCCGACCGCCGATTACCATGAATCTGAATATGTAGGAACTTACTTTAAAGCAAGAACGTATATCACAGGCTTTACCGGTTCTGCCGGAACCGCCGTTATTACCCAGGATGAAGCGTGCCTCTGGACCGACGGCCGCTACTTCGTACAAGCAGTCAAAGAGCTTGCCGGAACCGGCGTTACTTTAATGAAAATGGGACAGGAAGGTGTTCCGACCGTAGAGGAATACCTGCAGGCAAATACAAAAGAAGGCATGACCATCGGCTTCGACGGCCGCGTTGTCAATGAGATGCTCGGTGAGACACTGGAAAAGACACTTCCGGAGCGTTTTCTCTCCTATCGAAGTGACCTGATCGGTGAAATCTGGTCCGACCGCCCAGCACTTTCTGCAGAACCAGTATGGCTTCTTGATTCCAAATATACCGGCGAGTCCGCTGCTGACCGTCTTGCAAAAGTCCGCGAAAAGATGAAAGAGAACGGTGCCGAGGTGCATATCCTGACCGCACTTGACGATATCGCCTGGATGCTGAACATCCGCGGAAACGATATTCCGTGCAATCCGGTTGTCCTCTCCTACCTCATTCTGACCGAAACCGAAGGCCATCTGTTTATTCAGGAAGCAACTTTAAATGATGAAGTAAAACAGTATCTTGCCGGTCTTGGTATTTCGATTCATCCATACGATGCTGTCTATGATTTCGCTGCCGGCATCACAGGAAAAACGATTCTTCTGGAGAAAGCCAAAGTCAACTACACGATCTGCCAGAGCGTCATGGGTGAAAACACGATTGTCAATGTGATGAACCCGGCTTCCTCCTTAAAGGCATTGAAAACACCAGTTGAGATGGAAAATATCCGCAAAGCCCACGTCAAAGACGGCGTTGCTGTAACCCGTTTCGTTTACTGGTTAAAGAAAAACATCGGCAAAATCCCGATGGACGAAGTTTCCGTTGCAGAGAAACTGGAATCCTTCCGAAAAGAGCAGGAAGGCTACATTGAGCCGAGTTTCGGAACCATCTCCGCTTACGGCCCGAATGCCGCTATGTGCCATTATCAGGCAACGAAAGAAGATTTCTCCGTTCTACAGCCAAAAGGCATGTACCTCGTGGATTCCGGCGGACAGTATTATGAAGGAACAACCGATATCACAAGAACCATTGTTGTCGGACCGCTGACTGAGGAAGAAAAAGAGCATTTCACCATCACCGCGATGGGAACCCTGCGTCTTGGAAACGCAAAATTTCTCCATGGATGCATCGGCATCAACCTCGATTACCTCGCAAGACAGGCATTCTGGGAGAGAGGTCTTGACTTCAATCACGGAACCGGCCACGGCGTCGGCTATCTCTTAAATGTCCATGAGCGTCCAAACGGTTTCCGCTGGAAAATGGTTCCGGAGCGCATGGAAAATGCCGTTCTCGAGGAAGGCATGCTGACCTCCGACGAACCAGGTATCTATATTGAAGGAAGCCACGGTATCCGTACCGAGAACCTCATGCTCTGCCGCAAAGCAGAAAAGAACATGTATGGCCAGTTCATGCGCTTTGAGTTCGTTACCATGGTTCCGATCGACCTCGACGGTATCGATACGCAGTATATGACGGAGAAAGATGTCGAGCTGCTGAATAATTACCACAAAGAAGTGTATGAGAAGATTTCTCCTTATCTGGAAGGGGACGAAAAAGAGTGGCTGAAAGAAGCTACCCGCCCGATTTCCAAATAAGTTCTTTCTATAACATCAAAAAACCGATGTTCTGTGCGTGTTATTTTCACAGAACATCGGTTTTTCTCATTTCTTTTCCTTATAATACTTTCGATAAAAATTCTCTCAGGCGCGGGTGCTGCGGATTTGCGAAGAATTCCTGCGGCGTATTCTCCTCCTGAATATTTCCCTCGTTGATAAAGACGACGCGGGTTGCCACCTCTCTGGCAAAACCCATCTCGTGTGTAACAACGACCATGGTCATGCCCGATTCGGCAAGCTCTTTCATAATTTCCAGAACCTCTCCTACCATCTCCGGATCGAGTGCAGAAGTCGGTTCGTCAAACAGCATGACATCCGGATTCATCGCAAGGGCGCGCGCGATGGCGATTCGCTGCTTCTGTCCGCCGGAAAGGCTTCCCGGATAGGCATCTGCTTTGTCCGGCAGTCCGACACGGGTCAGAAGCTCCATCGCTTTTTTCTCTGCTTCTTCCGGTGTCATTAGTTTTAACGTCACCGGAGCGAGCAAGATATTTTCCTTAACGGTTTTGTGCGGAAACAGATTGAACTGCTGGAATACCATTCCGATCTTCTGACGCACATGGTCAATGTCAGTTTCCGGCGCCGTGATGTCAACGCCCTCGAAGTAAATTTTTCCGCCGGTTGGAATTTCCAGACGGTTTAAGGAGCGCAGAAACGTCGATTTTCCGGAACCGGAAGGACCGATAACGGCGACAACTTCTCCCTGACGGATCTCTGTGCTGATTCCGTCTAAAACTTTATTATCCTCGAAGCTCTTCTGCAGATTTTCAACTTTAATTAATACTTTTTCGTTAGTGGTCACTCTTACGCAGTCTCCTTTCCAGTTTGCCCATGAAATAGGTCAGAATCATAACAAGAATCAGATAAAAGATCGCTGCGGAGAGAAGCGGAACCAGCGCATCGTACGTACGGCTCTGTACCAGGGTTGCTGCTTTTGTAATATCGATGGTTCCAATATAGCCGATGATGGCGGTCTCTTTCAACAGCACGATCATCTCGTTGATCAGCGCCGGAAGAACATTTTTAAACGCCTGCGGAATGATAATCAGACGCATGGTCTGTGCCGAATTTAAACCAAGGCTTCGTCCCGCTTCCGTCTGTCCTTTATCCACAGACATGATTCCGGAACGGAAGATCTCGGCAACGTACGCACCGGAGTTAATACCGAATGCAATTCCGCCGATCACGATATTGTTCAGGTTTACGGTTGCAAAAATAACGGAATAGAAAAACAGAATCTGAATCATGGACGGCGTTCCGCGGATAATCGTCAGATAGACGCGTGCCACAATGTTCAGAAGTTTTAATTTACCGGTCTGCTCGTGTGTCGAACGGATCAGCGCGATGAGAAGTCCGAGCACAACACCGATGCACAGTGCAATTACTGTGACAAGCAGCGTCGTCTTCAGACCGGTCAGCCACCACTCTGTAGCACCGTTGTCTACAAAGTAGCGGTTAAACTGATGCTGTAAATTTTCCATAGAATACATCTCTCCTTTGTGGTTTCATTTCCTGCAAAAAGAGCGGCTGCACCATTTTGCCTGGCGGACAGCCGCTCTTTTTCCTCTTATTAGATTACTTTCTTACAATAACAACCTGCGTTGCATTTGCGTAAGTATCGGTGAAATCAACACTCTCCTCACGCTCCGGAGTAACGGTCATTCCGGCTGCGCCGAAGTCTGCTTTTCCACTGTTGACAGATGCAAGGATGGTTTCAAATGACATATCCTCGATTTTCAGCTCATAACCAAGCTTGTCGCAGATTGCCTTGGAAATGTCGGCATCGATACCAACGATATCATTTCCCTCTTTGTACTCCCACGGCTCGAACTCTGCGTTGGTTGCCATGGTAAGCGTTCCCTTGGAGTGGTCTGCGTCTGCCGGGGATTCATACGGATGCTGTCCGACTTCATCACCAATGTAGTTGCTCATGATCTCATCAAGAGTTCCGTCCTCTTTCAGCTCTGCCAATGCAGTGTTGAACTCGTCTCTTAACTCATTTCCTTTTTTGAAGCACATCGCGTACTCTTCGGTATCAAAAATGCCTTCTACAATTTTCAGATCATCGTTTGCTGCAACGAATTTTTCTGCCGGCAGGGAATCGATGACAACACAGTCAATCTTTCCGTTTTTCAGTGCCTGAATAGCATCGGCGCCTTTGTTGTAACGCTGCATCTGGGAATCTGCATTAACGGCATCGCTCGCCTGAGAATCACCTGTTGTTCCGGTCTGTACACCAATCTTCAGATCTGCCAGATCCTCTACGGATGTTACTTCTACTTTCTTTGCGGTAGATGCAGAACTTCCGCATCCTGCCATCGAAACAGCAAACAAAACGGACATTGCAAGTGCTGTTGCTTTTTTTGCAAAATTCATTTTCATAATAATCTCCTTCTCTCCTCATGTAATGTATATTTATTCACTTCCCCTTATTATAACAGCATCTTTCTGAAATGCAAGGAAAAACGGAAAAAAAAGCAACAGAAATACAAAAGACAGCCCGGGGGTTCTTCCATGGCTGTCTTTCCGTTTTTGTATTCAGTCCGTATTTTTTCCGTCTGCTGCTGTGCAGCGCAGGATCCGCTGAATGCTCTTTTCCGATAAAGCATATTCCTCTGCGAGTTCGGAAACTCTGCTTCCGTTTTGATGTTTCTCGCAAATTTCTCGGTTTCTTTTTTCATAATGATTCTTTTTAAGATTTTCTTCATCGCCGTCTTTTTCTTGCAGACCACGCTTTGTAGAAACAGAGTGTCACCATCCTGTTCCAGCACAACGAAACAATCCAGATCCGTTGCATAAAATACCTGTTCCAAACCAGCTGATAAAAATTGCTGCAAGGGCAATCCATTCAGCAAGATCTATCACATTCAAACCAGATAGTTACTCACATACACAATACCTCTTTCCAGACTCCCCGGACTTCCGCGGAATGCCCACGCTGCGGCATCACTCGCCAGAAGAACGGCACAGGAAAGCTGCACCAGAAGCATCCGGTATTTTTTCTTTTTCTGATCCATATCCCTGCTCAAAACCATACAGAGGGCCGCAATATTTGTTTTGTCCTTCCTAAAACAGCAAAAGAAAACCCTCTCATACCGCCTTTCTCTGCGTATATGAGAGGGTTCCTGTTCTTACGCCTGTCCCAGTACGTGGTCGGAAATTCTTCCGTAGACGGAGATCAGGTAGAGGCCGCAGATGCCGACAACCGCGTAGATGATGCGGCTCAGCCACGTCATGTTTCCGAAGATCAGGGCGACGAGGTCGAGGCGGAAGAATCCGATCAAGCCCCAGTTGACGGCTCCGATGATTGCAACGGTGAGTGCGGTGTAATCCAGTCCTTTCATGTAAAGAAACCTCCTTTTTCCGGATTTTGTATCGTCTTTTTATCTCTTCCGGTTTCTTTATAAAGAATTTCCCAAAAGGAGGCAGATTATGCATTTTCTTTGATTTTTCGGGCAGAAAAATGGAGACCATTTCCAGGCCTCCATTCGTGCAATTTTGTTTTCTTTATTCAGACAGCAGCTTCTGCAGCAGCTCTCCTGCTGCTGCCGGGTTGGCTTTGCCTTTCATTTCTTTCATGACCTGGCCGACCAGAAATCCAAGGACTTTTGTCTTTCCGGATTTGTACTGCTCTACCGGGCCAGGGTTGTTTTCCAGAACTTTTCTCGTGGTTTCTTCCAGAAGGCCGGTGTCGTTTACGGTTTTCAGTCCGTGCTCCTCGACGTATGCTTCCGGATCGACATCCTCTGCAAAGATCTGCTCAAATACCTCTTTTGCCACCTGGTTGTTGACCGATCCGGCTTCTGCCAGTTCGATCAGGGATGCCAGATGCTTTGGTGAAAACTGCAGATCCTCCGGCTCCTGGCCGTTCTCCTTTAAGAGACGTAAGGTCTCGCCCATCAGCCAGTTTGCCACTTTTTTCGGTTTGCCGCAGAGCGCCGTCGTCTCCTCAAAGAGATCGGACAGCTTCTTGGAACCGGTCAGAATGCCCGCATCGTACTGCGGCAGTCCGTACTGCTCCACGTAGCGTGCCTGTTTTTCCGGCTGGAATTCCGGCATGGATTTCACAATGCGGTCGATCCACTCGTCGGAAATGTGCACCGGCGGCAGATCCGGGTCCGGGAAGTAGCGGTAATCCTTCGCATCCTCTTTCGAACGCATCGCGTAGGAATACTCTTTGTTGTCGTCCCAGCGGCGGGTCTCCTGGACAACGGCTTTTCCTTCCTCGATCAGCTCGATCTGTCTTGCACGCTCTCCCTCGATCGCTCTTCCGATGGCCTTAAAGGAGTTCAGGTTCTTCATCTCGGTACGTGTTCCGAATTTCTCACTTCCAACCTCACGGACCGAAAGGTTGACATCGGCACGCATCGAGCCCTCCTGCAGTTTACAGTCGGATGCGCCGAGATACTGAATCATCATACGCAGTTTTTCCAGATAAGCAATAACCTCTTCCGCAGAGCGCATATCCGGCTCGGATACAATCTCGATCAGCGGAACGCCGCTTCGGTTGTAGTCGACGAGCGAGCAATCCTCCCACTCATCGTGGATCAGCTTTCCGGCATCCTCCTCCATGTGGATCTCATGAATGCCGATTTTCTTCTTTCCCGCTGCGGTGTCAATCTCGACATATCCATCGTGGCAGATCGGCAGATACAGCTGGGAAATCTGATAGTTCTGCGGGTTGTCCGGGTAGAAATAGTTCTTCCGGTCGAATTTGCAGAGCTGGTTGATTTTGCAGTTTGCAGCCAGTCCGACGCGCAGGGCGTAATCGACAACCTTCTTATTTAATACCGGAAGGGATCCCGGCATACCGGTGCAAACCGGGCAGGTGTGGGTGTTCGGCGCACCGCCGAATGCGGTAGAGCAGCCGCAGAAAATTTTTGTTCGCGTCGCAAGCTCCACATGTACTTCAAGTCCGATGACGGTTTCATACTGTTTTGACATTGTTTTGCTTCCTCCTTACCATTCTTTCGGCTGCCCGAATGCACCGCGTGCCTGCTCATAGGTGTACGCTGCACGGAACAGTTTTTTCTCTGAGAAACAGTCTCCGATAAGCTGCATGCCGATCGGAAGCCCCTTATCATCCATACCGCACGGAACGGTGATGCCCGGAAGGCCGGCGAGGTTGACGGATACTGTGTAAATATCGCCCAGATACATCTGCAGCGGATCGGAAAGCGATTCCCCGAGACGCGGTGCGGTCGATGGTGCTGCCGGGCTTAAAATCATATCGTATTTTTCAAATGCGCGGTCAAACTCTTTTTTAATCAGGGCTTTCGTGCGCAGTGCTTTCAGATAATACGCATCATAGTAACCGGAGCTTAAGACGAAGCTTCCCAGCATAATCCGTCGTTTCACCTCCGGACCGAAGCCCTCAGAACGGCTCTTCTTATACATATCGTGGAGTCCTTCGTACTCTTTGGCACGGAAACCGTATTTCACGCCGTCGAAGCGTTCCAGGTTGGAGCTTGCCTCAGCGGATGCAATAACGTAGTAAGCCGGAATGGCATAATCAATGAGGTCGAGATCGAAATACTCTACTTCTGCTCCGCGTGCCTTCAGGACATCGGCAGCTTTTAAAATGGATTCCTTCACCTGCGGATCCAGGCCTTCGCCGAAGCAGCTGTTCGGAATACCGATTTTCAGATCGGAGACATCTTCTTTTAAAGCGCTCATGAAATCGTAATCGTCGCGTTTCATCGATGTCGCATCTTTTGCATCATACGAAGCGACCGTCTGCAGCAGTGCTGCACAGTCTGTCACATCCTTTGCGACCGGTCCGATCTGGTCAAGGGAGGAACCATAAGCGATCAGTCCGTAACGGGAAACGGTGCCGTACGTCGGTTTCATGCCGGTTACGCCGCAGAAGGAACTCGGCTGACGGATCGATCCGCCGGTATCGGAGCCAAGTGCCATCGGTACTTCTCCTGCTGCAACGGCTGCGCAGGAACCGCCTGAGGAACCACCTGGAACGTGTTCGGTGTTCCATGGATTTTTCGTCACGCCGTACGCGGAAGTCTCTGTCGTACTTCCCATCGCAAACTCATCCATGTTTGTCTTTCCGATGATAACGGCTCCCGCCTCTTCGAGCCGTGTGATAACCTCTGCATCGTACGTCGGAACAAAGTTCTGCAGGATCTTTGACGCACACGTCGTCGCAAGACCTTTCGTACAGATGTTGTCCTTGACCGCAATCGGAACGCCGGCCAGCGGACCGGTGAGCTCTCCTGCGTCAATTTTCTTCTGCACTTCGGCCGCGCGTGCTCTTGCACCCTCTTCATCCACAAGAAGGAATGCGTGAATTGATTCTTCCGATGCTTTGACTGCCGCAAGTGACGCTTCTACAGCGTCCGCTACAGTGATCTTTCCTTCTTTGATTGCGGCAGAAAGCTGTACTGCTGTCATATCTTTGATTTCCATATCAATCTCCTCCTGCTATTCTACCGTTTTCGGAACCTTGTACTGGCCCTCTTTGACTTCCGGTGCATTGGCAAGCATTGCATCGCGGTCGTCGCCATTGGTTACTTCATCCTCGCGGAATACATTTCCCATCTCGAAAATGTGGGTCATCGGCTCGACCTTGCTGGTGTCGAGCTCGTTTAATTTATCTACATAATCCAGCATTTTCTGCATATCCTGCCGTGCGGATTCTTTTTCCTCATCCTTTAATTCCAGCTTTGCCAGGATGCCGACATATTCCATCGTTTCATCTGAAATCACATTTGCCATTTCACTCATTCTCCTTTTTTATTTTCCAGCAGGATCTGCTTACGGCTCCAGTCTTGTAAGATCACGCGGGAACAGCGTTGTCTCGCGGACGTTGTCCTCACCGATCAGCTTCATGGTCAGACGCTCCAGACCGATGCCAAGACCTCCTTGCGGCGGCATACCGTGTTTGAAAGCACTCAAGTACTGCTCCATGCCCTCTTCTGTCATGCCGCGGGCTGCGATCTTTTCAGAAAGCATCTTGTAATCGTGGATACGCTGGCCTCCGGTTGTAATCTCCAGACCGTGGAACAGCAGGTCGAAGCTCTTTGTGTATCTCTTATCCTCCGGGTCGTCCATCGCATAGAACGGTCTCTTTTTCGACGGATATTCGCTGACGAATACAAAGTCTGCGTCGTACTCCTCTTTGAAATACTGGCCGATCAGAAGCTCCTCCTCTGGCTCAAGGTCGAACGGGTTGCGGATCTTTCGGTTGTATTTCTCGGCTACCAGCTCTTTCGCTTTCGTGAACGGTACAGTTGGGATTTCTTCTGTCTTTGGAAGCATAACTTTCAGGATCTCCAGCTCTTTTGCGTAATCCTCTTTAAGAAGCTCCACCATGTACTGTAAAAATCCGGTTTCCATTGCCATGATGTCGGTGTAATCCTCGATGTAGCCCATCTCAAAGTCAAGGCTGGTATACTCGTTCAGATGACGTTTCGTGTTGTGTTTCTCTGCACGGAAAACCGGTCCGACTTCAAAGACACGGTCAAACACGCCGACGAGCATCTGTTTGTAGAACTGCGGGCTCTGTGCCAGGACAGCCGGGCGGTGGAAATATTCCAGCTTGAAGATGTTTGCGCCGCCCTCAGCGCCTTTCGCGCCGATCTTCGGTGTATGGATTTCGGTGAATCCCTGGGAATGAAGAAAATCACGGAACGCCCGTACCACGCCTTCCTGAATACGGAATTTTGCACGCTCTCTGACATTTCGAAGAGCAATCGGCCGCATGTTCAGCATTGCTTCGAGGGAGGTGTTCATTTTCCATTTGTTGACTGCGAGCGGCATTGGCTCGGTCGGCTCGGAAAGAACGGTGATGGTCTGCAGCCTGACTTCGACGTCGCCCGGTGCGCGGTCCTCTTTTTTGACCGTTCCGGTTACGGCAACTGCCGATTCCTCTTTCAGATCTTTCAGCGGGAAGTCAACGCTTCCTTCTTCGTACACACACTGAACGAGTCCCTCGCTCTTTCTTAAGATGACAAAGGCAACCTCGCCCATGTCACGGATGATGTGTACGGCTCCTTCGAGTTTTACTTCTGTGCCTTCCGGTGTCTCCAGCAGAGTTTTTACGGAGATGTCTTCTTTTTTCTTTACGCCTGTCATAAATTCCATGTCTTGTTCTCCTCTCTTTCTCGCCTGTCCCGGATTGCTTTTTCAAATAAAAAAGTCCCGGAACAGTTTTTTAACTACTGTTCCGGGACGGGATATTTTATGTTCCCGCGGTACCACCCGCATTGCGTTTTTCTCTCCGATTTTCCGGGGGAAAACGCCCACTCATTTATACTTAACGCGTATCACGGATCTGCCTACTTGATTTCCTGTTCGGATCTCATGTTCAGCAGACCGGCTCCGGAATGTTCCCCATTGTATGTTTCCTCCATGCTGATGCTCTCAGTCGGTGACATCGGCTTCCTGTCAGATTCCGCATACGGAGTTTCCTTCACTGCCTTTTTCATATTGTGCATTATAGCACAGCAGTTTTGCATTTGTAAACACCTAATTTTTACGGATTTTATATAAATTCTAATGCATTTTTCGTGAATTTTATCTATACAAAATTATTTTTTCGCGCGTTTATAAAATTGCGCAGAAATTCTGTTTTATTGGTATTTCGCACACAATTTACAGTTTTTTGATCCTCTCCACTGCCTCTACTGTATTCTCATACGTACCGAATGCAGTCAGACGGAAGTAGCCTTCTCCGCTCGGGCCGAAGCCTGATCCTGGTGTTCCGACTACGTTTGCGTCTGCAAGCAGGTGATCAAAGAACTCCCAGGAAGTCATATTTTCCGGTGTTTTCAGCCAAATATACGGAGCGTTGACGCCGCCGGATACGGTGTAGCCTGCGCCCTTTAATCCGTCGTAGATGACTTTTGCGTTCTTCATGTAGTAAGCAACCTGCTCTTTTAACTGTGCTTTTCCTTCCGGAGAGTAAACAGCCTCGCCGGCTCTCTGGATGATGTACGGAGCTCCGTTGTATTTCGTTCCGTGACGGCGTGCCCACAGGCTGTGCAGAGTCACATCGCCGGATTTGATGTCTTTCGGGATAACGGTGAATCCAAGACGCATACCGGTAAAGCCTGCGTTCTTGGAGAAGCTGCGCATTTCGATGGCACATGTTCTTGCACCCTCGCACTCATAGATGGAATGTGGAATGTCTTTTTCTGAGATATATGCCTCGTATGCAGCATCATACAGGATGATGGCTCCTACTTTATTTGCATAATCAACCCATTTCTGCAGCTCGGCTTTGGAAACCATAGCGCCGGTCGGGTTGTTCGGGAAGCACAGATAAATCAGATCCGGGGTTTCTTTCGGGAGATCCGGGGTGAAGTTGTTTTCTGCAGTACACGGCATGTAAATCACATTCGTGAAACGCTCGGTTGCTGCGTCGTAGTCACCGGCACGGCCTGCCATTACGTTGGAGTCTACATAAACCGGATAAACCGGGTCGCATACAGCGATCTTGTTGTCCAGGCTGAAGATCTCCTGAATGTTGCTGCAGTCGCATTTTGCGCCGTCCGATACAAAAATTTCATCAGATGAGATATCGCATCCTCTGTCCCGATAATCATTTTTTGCGATGGTATCGCGAAGGAAAGCATATCCAAGATCTGGTGCATATCCGTGGAAGGTCTCTGCGTGTCCCATCTCATCCACTGCTCCGTGCAGCTTTTCAATGATCGCCGGTGCGATCGGCTGGGTTACGTCGCCGATTCCAAGACGGATGATTTTCGCGTCCGGATTTGCCTCGGTGTAAGCTGCAACTTTTTTTGCAATGGTGGAAAACAGATAGCTTCCCGGCAATTTCAGATAATTGTCATTGATTTTGAACATTATTATGTCGCTCCTTTTCACTTTTTCTTACTCTGTCAAAAGCGTCAGCACCATCTGTGCCGTTTCAACCAGATTGGTGCCGCTGTCCATGCTGCATTTCTGCATGTAGCGATGGGCCTCCGACTCGGTCATGTGATTTCGTTCGATCAGAAGGCTTTTTGCACGATCGATGATGTGCTGTTCCTCGGCGCTGCGCACCTTGGGCTTTGCCCGCTCTTTCTTTCTGCGCCGTGCCGCACTCTGCAGCATCATCTCCAGTGTATTGACCAGCTCGTACACGGAAAGCGGCATCGTAACCGCCATGATTCCGGTTCCCTCCACCGCACTTAATGCGCGGCTCGATGCAATCAGAAGCATCTGGAAGCCGGACGGCATACACTCATTCAGATCCGTAAAAAACATATCCGGAAGCTTGTAGCCGCAGATGACGATACCGCCGTTTAAGTTGTTCATCTCTCCGAGCGCCGCTGCCGCTGTCGAACAGACAGCATCGATTTCATATCCTCTTTTTGCCAGAATATCCCGGATGCGCTTTCCATCTTCTATTTTGGGAAGTACTATCACTATGCTGCTCATGCATTTTCAGGCCCCTTCGTCGTCTAAATACGGTACAGATATTTCTCGGTCTCCCAGTCGGATACCTGGCGGAGATACTCATGCCACTCTTCTTCTTTGGCATTGATATATCCATCCACAAATTCCTGGCCGAGTACCTGACACAGAAAATCGTCTTTCTTTAACTCTGCGACCGCTTCTCCAAGGCTTCCCGGGAGAAGGGTGATCTGCATCGCGTTTCGTTCTTCTTCTGTCAGATCGGAAATATTGCGGTCCACCGGGGACGGCGGAACGATTTTCTGTTTGATACCGTCAAGTCCTGCTGCCATGCAGACAGCAAGTGCCAGGTACGGATTGGCTGCCGAATCCGGGCATCGAAGCTCAATGGCCATAATACCGTCTCCCGTCAGCGGAATGCGGATCAGCGGGCTTCTGTTCTTTGCAGACCATGCCACGTAGATCGGTGCACCGTATCCCGGTGTCAGACGTTTGTAGGAGTTTACAAGCGGATTGGTAATCGCTGCGATTCCGCTGATGTGTTTCATCAGTCCGCCCATAAAGTAATATGCCTCTTTGCTGAGCCCGTATTCATCGGATTTGTCGGCAAACACATCTTTTCCCTCCTGAAACAGGGAGAAGGAAAGATGAAGACCCGATCCGTGAACTCCGGTTTTTGGTTTTGGCATAAAGGTTGCGTGAAGGCCATGACGTTTTGCAATCGTACGGATAGCAAATTTGGCAGTCATCAGCTGATCTGCCGTCCGAAGTGCTGCAGCCGGACAGAAATCCAGTTCGTGCTGGCCTGCCGCTACCTCGTGGAAGGAAGACTCAACGTCGATTCCCATTTCTTCGAGAGTCAGCACCATATCGCGCCGCGCGTTTTCTCCCAGGTCCAGCGGTCCAAGATCCAGATAACCGCCTTTGTCGTGCGTTACACTCGTTGCTCCGCCGTCCTCATCGGTGTGGAACAGGAAAAATTCACACTCCGGTGAGATTTCAAACTCATAGCCCATCGCTTTCGCTTCGGAAATTACCTTCTGAAGGATGGTTCGGGAACTCTTTGCATAAAGATTCCCCTCTCTATCATACACATCACAGATCAATCTTGCAACCTTTCCTTGCTGCGGACGCCACGGAAGTATTGCAAAGGTGTCGAGATCCGGGTGCAGAAACATGTCTGCTTCCTCGATGGTGACAAATCCTTCGAACGAAGAGCCATCGAAAACGCACTGATTATTCAGGGCTTTTTCCAGCTGTCCGGCGGTGATGGCCATATTTTTCATCATTCCAAACATATCGGTAAACTGCAGGCGGATAAATTCAACATCTTCTTCCTCCGCCATCTGAAGGATCGCTTCCTTCGTATACTTTGCCATATCGATTCTCTCCTTTATCAAAGACGATTCTAAACGAAAAGGGTGCTTTCACGCGGCAGGGCAGAAAGACACCTTGCGTAAAAACACCCTTGTTTTGGGCATATTATAGCAGTTTTTCGCGTGTTTTGTCAAGAAAAACTTAGAGATTCGTGTATCCCATCAGGGATTCATCGACTGCCTTTGCTGCCTCGCGTCCCTCGCGGATCGCCCATACGACCAGGGACTGGCCGCGGTGCATATCGCCTGCGGTGAAGACATTTTCTTTTGTTGTCTGGTATTTTCCGTCACCTGTCTTCACGTTGGTGCACTGGTTGACTTCCACTTTAAATGCATCGGTCACATATTTCTGGGATCCTAAAAAGCCTGCTGCAATAAGAACGAGATCTGCCGGGAGAATCTCTTCTGTTCCCTCAACCGGAACCATCATCATACGGCCGGATTTCTCATCTTTTTTCGGTGTCAGTTTTACGGTCTTGATCTGGCAGACTTCACCTTTTTTGTTTTTGATAAATTCCGTTACGGTTGTCTGGTAAATCCGCGGATCACGGCCGAATACGGCGATTGCCTCTTCCTGGCCGTAATCCGTCTTGCAGATCTTCGGCCACTCCGGCCACGGATTGTTCTCGGCACGCTGATCCGGTGCTTTCGGCATCATCTCAAGCTGTGTCACAGATTTGGCACCGAGACGGATGGAAGTTCCGACACAGTCATTACCGGTGTCGCCGCCTCCGATGACAACAACGTGTTTGCCCTTTGCATCGATGTAGGCATGATCCTCAAAATTGGAATCCAGAAGACTCTTCGTTACGGAGGTCAGGAAATCGACAGCAAAGTAGATGCCCTTTGCATCTCTTCCCTCTGCCTTGATATCTCTTGGATTTGCCGCACCGCAGCAGAGCAGGACACGGTCAAATTCTTTTAAGAGTTTGTCAGCTTTTACATCTTTTCCGATATCAGCATTCGTCACAAACTCAATGCCCTCGGCCTTCATCAGATCCACACGGCGGTCGATGACGCTCTTATCGAGTTTCATGTTCGGAATACCGTAGCGTAAAAGTCCGCCCACGCGGTCGCGGCGTTCAAAGACCGTAACAGAATGGCCGCGGCGGTTGAGCTGCATCGCTGCTGCAAGGCCGGAAGGACCGCTTCCTACAACGGCAACGCGTTTTCCGGTGCGCACTTTCGGCGGCTGCGGCGTAATCAGGCCGGTTGCCCATGCGTTTTCGATGATCGCGCGTTCATTTTCCTTCGTGCAGACCGGGTCTCCGTTTACGTTGCATGTACAGGCTGCTTCGCAGAGTGCCGGGCAGACACGGGAGGTAAATTCCGGAAAACAGTTTGTCTTGGTGAGGCGGCGGTATGCCTGCTCATAGTTTCCAAGATACACAAGGTCATTCCACTCCGGAACGAGGTTCTGCAGCGGACAGCCGGAGGCCATTCCCGCAATCATGGTTCCCGCCTGGCAGAACGGTACACCGCATGCCATACAGCGGGCAGCCTGCATCTGCTGCTCCTTTTTCGGGAGCTGCAGATGAAATTCCTTAAAGTTTTTGATACGCTCAAGCGGGGCAACGGTGTTTCCCGTCTTGCGCTGATATTCCATAAATCCAGTTGGCTTACCCATAATTCTTCTTCCTCCTACTTACGCATGCTTTCGTAAAATGCTTCAATCTGTGCCTGTTCGCTGCTAAGGCCCTTGTCTTCCATCTGGGCACTCAGCATCATCATGCGCTTATAGTCATTCGGAATGATCTTCTTGAATTTCGGCAGATATTCGTCAAAGTGTGTGAGAATTTCTTTACCTTTTTCAGAGCCGGTGTGTGCGACGTGTTTTTCAATCATGTTTTTCAGCTCTGCAATATCGTATTTGCTTTCTACCAGTTCAATCGAAATCATTTCCTTGTTCAAATTGCGGTACAGGTTGCTCTTTTCATCCAGGACATAAGCGATACCGCCGCTCATGCCGGCCGCAAAGTTCTTTCCGGTTGCGCCGAGGACAACGACACGGCCGCCGGTCATATACTCGCATCCATGCTCACCGACACCCTCGACAACGGCGTAAGCACCGGAGTTTCTGACACAGAAACGCTCTCCTGCGATACCGTTGATGTACGCCTCACCGCTCGTTGCGCCGTAGAGGGCAACGTTTCCGACGATGATGTTTTCTTCCGGTTTATACTTTCTTGCTTTCGGCGGGTAGACAACCAGTTTTCCGCCAGAGAGGCCTTTTCCGAAGTAATCGTTCGAATCGCCCTCAAGTTCCAGGGTCAGTCCTTTTGGAATAAATGCTCCGAAGCTCTGTCCGCCGGCACCCTTGCACTGTACGGTGTACGTATCCGGCTCCAGAGAGGTGCCGAATTTTCTGGTGATCTCGGCACCAAGAATCGTTCCCACGGTACGATCGGTGTTGGTGATCTCGACTTTGACGGTCTTCTTCTCTTTCTTATCCATTGCCGGACCGAATTTCTTTAAGAGTACCTTCTCATCCAGGGTTGCGCCAAGTTTGAAGTCGTAAACATCTTTCGGATCGAACGTTACCTTCTCGCCTGCTTTTGCAAACGGATTGTTCAGGATCTGGCTTAAGTCTACGCGGTCTGCGTGCTCGTTCGTCACTTTATCATTTCTCTTTAAGAGGTCGGAACGGCCGACCATCTCGTCAACGGTGCGGAAGCCAAGTTTTGCCATGTATTCCCGCATCTCTTCTGCGATGAAGTGCATGAAGTTGATGACGTACTCCGGTTTGCCGCGGAAACGTTTACGCAGCTCCGGGTTCTGGGTTGCAATACCCATCGGGCAGGTATCGAGGTTGCAGACACGCATCATAACGCATCCCATCGTTACAAGCGGTGCGGTCGCAAAACCGAATTCCTCGGCGCCAAGGAGTGCTGCAATCACAACGTCACGGCCGCTCATCAGCTTACCATCGGTCTCGATCATGACACGGTTACGGAGGCCGTTTTTGATCAGCGTCTGATGGGTCTCGGCAAGGCCTAACTCCCATGGAAGTCCTGCATTGTGGATGGAACTTCTCGGTGCTGCTCCCGTTCCTCCATCATATCCGGAAATCAGGATAACCTGTGCTCCGGCTTTTGCAACACCGGCTGCGACAGTACCAACACCTGCTTCGGATACCAGTTTAACGGAGATTCTTGCATTCACATTCGAGTTTTTCAGGTCATAAATCAGCTGTGCAAGGTCCTCGATGGAGTAGATGTCGTGGTGCGGCGGCGGGGAAATCAGGGATACACCCGGTGTGGAGTGACGTGTTTTTGCAATCCACGGGTAAACCTTTCCGGCCGGTAAGTGGCCGCCCTCGCCCGGTTTTGCACCCTGGGCCATCTTGATCTGGATCTCTTTTGCACTGACAAGGTATTTGCTGGTAACGCCGAATCTTCCCGATGCTACCTGTTTGATCGCGGAGCATCTCTCCGGGGATTCGAGACGGTCATCACTCTCACCGCCCTCACCAGTGTTGGATTTTCCATGCAGACGGTTCATGGCAATTGCCAGTGTCTCATGTGCCTCCTGGGAAATAGAACCGTAGGACATCGCACCTGTTTTGAATCGTTTTACGATAGAATCTACGCTCTCAACTTCTTCGAGCGGAACGCCCTGCTCCGGATAATCGAAGTCCATCAGGCTCCGCAGATAGCCGCTCTCCTCGCTGTCGACCATTGCTGTGTACTCTTTGAACATCTTGTAGTCGCCGCGTCTTGTGGACTCCTGCAGTGTATGAATGGTGCGCGGATTGTAGCGGTGCTCCTCGCCCTGGCTTCTCGATTTATGACGGCCGATACTGTCCAGTGTCAGATCGGTAGACAGCTCCAGCGGATCGAATGCCTGGGAATGACGCTCATCGACATCTTTTGCAATGTCTTCCAAGGTAATACCGCCGACACGGCTGACCGTACCGGTAAAGTATTTGTCGATGACATCTGCTGAGATACCGATGGCCTCGAAGATCTGGGAACCCTGATACGACTGGATCGTGGAGATACCCATCTTCGCTGCGATTTTTACGATACCAGAGATGACTGCGTGGTTGTAATCTTCAACGGCTGCGTAGTAATCTTTCTTGATCATGCCCTCTTCGATCAGCTCATGGATCGTGTCGAGTGCCAGATACGGGTTGATTGCGCAGGCACCGTAGCCGAGCAGTGTTGCGAAATGGTGCACCTCGCGCGGCTCGCCGGACTCCAGAATAATCGCAAGAGAAGTTCTCTTTTTCGTTTTTACCAGATGCTGATGAACCGCAGATACAGCCAGGAGGGATGGAATCGCCACATGGTTCTCATCGACACCGCGGTCAGAGAGAATCAGGATGTTGGCTCCTGCCCGGTGTGCACGGTCAACCTCGACGAAAAGGCGGTCCATCGCACGGTCAAGCGGTGCGCTCTTGTAGTAGGTGATCGGAACGGTCACTGCCTTGAAGCCTTCGACTTTCATGTTCTTGATCTTCAGCATATCGGTATTGGTCAGGATCGGATTGTTGATCTTTAATACCTGGCAGTTCTTCGGCTCCTCCTCAAGCAGGTTTCCGTCACGTCCGACGTAAACGCTTGTGGAAGTTACGATCTCCTCACGGATGCAGTCGATCGGCGGGTTCGTTACCTGTGCGAAGAGCTGTTTGAAATAGTTGAACAGCGGCTGATGCTCATGGGAGAGAACGGCAAGCGGGGTATCGATACCCATCGAAGCGGTTGCCTCGACACCGTTTAATGCCATCTTTCCGATGGAGGAACGGTACTCCTCGTAGGTGTAGCCGAACGCTTTCTGCAGGCGCATCCGCTCTTCTTTCGTGTACTCTTCGACCGGCAGATTCGGGATTTTGATATCCTTTAACTGTACCAGATAACTGTCGAGCCATTCGCCGTACGGCTGTTTCTTTGCGTAATATTCTTTGACTTCCTCATCGTTTAAGACTTTTCCCTGTACGGTGTTGACGAGAAGCATCTTGCCCGGATGGAGACGCTCTTTTAAGACGATTTTTTCTTCCGGAACTTCCAGAACACCGACCTCAGAGGAGAGGATCAGAAATCCATCGTTAGTGATGTAGTAACGGGAAGGACGAAGACCGTTGCGGTCGAGCACTGCTCCCATCACATCTCCGTCGGAGAACAGGATCGATGCCGGTCCGTCCCACGGCTCCATCATCGTTGCATAATACTGATAGAAATCACGTTTCTCCTGGGAAATCGTATCGTTGTTTGCCCACGGCTCCGGGATCGTGATCATGACAGCCAGCGGAAGATCCATACCGCTCATGGTCAGGAACTCGAGTGTGTTGTCGAGCATTGCAGAGTCAGAACCCTGGGTGTTGACAACCGGCAGAACCTTGTGCAGTTCATCCTGCAGCATCGGGGAGGACATCGTCTCCTCACGGGCCAGCATCTTGTCGGCGTTTCCGCGGATGGTGTTGATCTCGCCGTTGTGTACGATGAAACGGTTCGGATGGGCTCTCTCCCAGCTTGGGTTCGTGTTCGTGCTGAACCGGGAATGCACCATGGCGATTGCAGATTCATAATCGACATCCTGCAGATCGCGGAAGAAGGTGCGGAGCTGTCCTACGAGGAACATACCTTTGTATACGATGGTACGGCTGGAAAGGGATGGCACGTAGGTGTTGTCGTTGCTCTGTTCGAAAACACGGCGTACGACGTACAGACGACGGTCGAAAGCGATTCCCTTTTCCACATCCTCCGGTTTTTTGATGAATGCCTGCATGATGTAAGGCATACACTCTCTTGCCTTATGGCCGAGAACTTCCGGAACGGTCGGCACGGTTCTCCACCCAAGGAGTTCCAGTCCCTCTTTTTCCACGATGATCTCAAACATCTTTTTTGCCTGGTTCCGTTTCAGCTCATTTTGTGGGAAGAAGAATACGCCGACGCCGTATTCCCGTTCTCCGCCTAATGAAAAACCGAGGGTCGAACAGGCTTTGGAAAAGAATTTGTGCGATATCTGCAACAAGATTCCTACTCCGTCTCCTGTTTTACCCTCGGCGTCTTTGCCGGCTCTATGTTCAAGATTTTCTACGATTTTTAATGCGTTTTCTACGGTCGCATGGGATTTTTCACCTTTGATATTCACGACGGCTCCGATACCGCAGTTGTCGTGTTCAAAGGAAGAACGGTACAGCCCTTCTTCTCCCATGACACGCTCTTTGCTCTGTGTCATACGGCTTCCCTTCCTTTACTTTCCTTATTTTCGGTTATCCTTTGTCTTTTCTGAAAAGAATGGAGGGGAATCTTTTGTTCCCCGCCGTTCTTTCTGGATTGCCCTTACTATACTCTATTTTTTTCGTCCTGTAAAGAGCAAATTTAATTTTTATATAATTTTTTATATTTTTTCTTAACTTTC